>JASFVZ010000336.1:0-3755 GCA_050049565.1 Chromatiaceae bacterium
CAGTGAAATCGGGCAGACCGCGAGACATCGCTGGCAAAGCACACATCATCCCGGCGATCGCCACGATGCAGGCGAACGTCGCGCGACGCGTCAAAGATTGTGTGGTGATCAGGCTCATTGTGTTTTCACTCCGAATGCAGTCCGCGACCACGCTGGTCCGCAAGGCTGGCCAATGAGACGTCCGGCGCCAGGTCGGTCGACGGCTCAAAACGCAAGATACGGATCGTGTGCGAACTATCCTTTGATTGATCGCCGCTGCGCCGGCTAATCCAGACCAGTGCAGCGCTTAAACCGAATAGACCGAGCACAATACTCGTGAGTTCCGATGAAAAGCCTGCAGATGATGCGACAAACGGACCGGAGACGGCGCCGATCAGCAGGCCCGCAAGCGGCGTTGCATACAACAACAGGGCCCCGCGCTGGACGGCCCGTTCGTCGAGGCCAAGCAGAGCAAGATCGCCTACCTTGGCAGGCATCCCAGGCGGGATTGGCAGGTCCAACGCGACCTGCCTTCGGTTGATCCAGGCACTGAGTACCGAGGTGCTGCATCCAGCGCCTTTCGCACATTGCCCACAGGCCGATGTCCGATCGACGACCAGGGTCGCGGATCGCCCGTCGATCGCGACAACGCGAGCATGTTCTTCGATCACGGGGCGGCCTGGATGGAGCGCGCGAACCAATCGAGCGTCTTGACCGGCACCTCGCCGACCACAACCACCTCATGACCCGCAAGGGTCTTGCCGATGGCGTTCGCCGCCGCCATCCGTGAGACCCCGCTCAAGGCGTCGCCATCCTGCTTCGGCTGGACATAGACCGACACCGTGGCCAAGCCATCGGAGAAGATGAAATGCTCGAGCTCAGCCGACCGGTCCGGCAGGGCCCGTCGTCGGTGCACATTCAGCTTGAACCCGGGCGGTTCATCGGCAAACGCCCATGCTGCGGGTGCGAGTCGGTCCAGCGGCGACACCGAGCGGGGATCAGCGTTGGCCTTCTCCAGGGCGGCGAGATCCCGTTCGATCGGCGTGACCTCGGGACCGACCTTCAAGTCGGTAAACATCATCTGCGACAGCGTCTGGTGTGCGCTATCGACCATGATTGATCGCAGGGGCAGGCCAGTGGCTTGATCGATCAGCAGCCGGTAGCCGAATCTAAGATCATCCTTCGGCAGGATGTGCAGCTCGTAGGCCGCCCGGCCGGCGACCCGATCAGTCCCAACGACCTCGAGGTCGTAGAACTGACGGAGCTCTCGTCCGTCTATCGAGGTCAGGGGTGAATAGGACTGCCCCTGGGCCCGCCTCGGCAGATTGATCGGCCCTGATTCTCCGGGGACGAGGCATGCCACGGCTGCATCGCCGCGGATGATCTCGCGCGGCTCGCCGGTCAAAGAGACGACGCGCTCAAGTTCCCCATTGCCGGTGACACGGTGCACGATATACAGGGCATCGAGGCGATTGCCGTTTTGCACGACAAACCGCCCCTCATAATCCAGCGCGCGAATGGCGCTGTTCATCCGATCCAGAAGATCCAGGGGATTCGGTGGATTGTCTGCGGCAGTGCTCGTCGCCCCGGCCAACAAAGCCAGCGCGACCAGCCACTTACCGACCCGCATAGTTGACCAGTCCGATGTGCGCTACCGGACCGTTGACCCCGGTACGCCCGCCATATTCATGGTGCTCAATGACGAGTCGGTTCAACCGCTCCCCCAGCACAGGGTCCAGCGTCTGCCAGTTGCGCGTTGGCGGCTGGGTGGTGCTGTATCCGGCATCGCTCACCGCGACGGCCGGCGGTTGAATCTCCAACGGCGGCGATATCGGTGCGCTTGCGATCGTTACGCCGCCGCCGTTGGCGCCCGTCGGATCGCTCAGGAACTGCGGCGCGATCATCACGGCAGTCGCAGCCACGGATGCCGCAATGGCCAGACCGGCAAGAGGCCGTGCGAGCTTGCGGACTTTTGGGGGCGGTGCGAGCACTGTCGGCTCCTCGGCCAGCGCCGTCCTCACCCTGTCGTCAACCCCCGATCCGAGCAATGCCGTTTCACCGCGCATCACATCGCCGATCAGCCGGTAGCGGCCGAATTGGGCCCGCTCGACTGGTTCACCCGCGATGATCAGATCGATCGCCTGTTGTTCTTCGCGGCCTTCGAGCTCGCCGTCGAGCAATGCAGAGAGTCGTTCGTCGCTGTTGCCGGTCATTGCCTTTTCACCTCGTCAATTCATCCTTTCAGGAGCGGTTTGAGGCGTGCATCGATCGCCTCGCGTGCCCTGAATATCCTCGATCGAACCGTGCCTATTGGGCACTCCATGGCCTGGGCGATCTCGTCATAGCTCAGGCCTTCCAATTCTCTGAGAGTGATAGCGGTTCTCAGGTCTTCCGGCAGGTCATCGACTGCCCGTTGGACGGTTTCCGCGATCTCTCTCTGTAACGCCAATCTCTCCGGTGTATCGCCCTCTTTGAGCGCTCCACCCATATCCATCTGCTCGGCCGTCTCTGCCTCGATGTCGTCGCTGGGCGGCCGCCGAGCCTGTGCCGCCAGGTGGTTTTTCGCAGTGTTGATCGCCACCCTGTACAGCCACGTGTAGAAGGCGCTGTCGCCGCGAAACTTCGGCAGTGCCCGGTAGGCCTTGATGAACGCCTCCTGGGTCACGTCCGCCACCTCTGCCTGGTCGCGGATGTACCGCGAGATCAGGTTTGCCACTTTGTGTTGGTATTTCAGGACCAACACGTCAAAGGCCTTCTTGTCTCCCTGCTGGACTCGTTCCACCAGCGCCTGATCGGCGGCTTTCTCGGTCGTCATCGCGACCCCCGGGCCACCGACGGGGCCTGCGCCGGGAAAACGGGTGGCACAGCTGCATCTGCGCTGTTGACCGCATCAATACCGGGAAGTTCGAGGGAAAAGATGATCTGGCGCAAGTTAGCCTTGTATTTCTTCGGCTTTCGGCGAGGTAGATTGGCGGTCTTCGATGGATATAGCCTCTTCAGGCGACATTCCAACGGCGTGAACCGGCATCGACCGCGGCAGATTATGGCGACTCCCACCTCCACGAGCAACGTGCCGAACCCCAACAAAGACACCGAATACGACGTGCTCGTGATCGGCAGCGGCGCGGCCGGTCTCGGTCTGGCGCTGCGGTTGCCACCTACCACGAAGGTTGCCCTGGTGGCGAAGCGGGATCTCGAGGAGGGCAACACCCGATATGCGCAGGGTGGGATCTCGGCGGTGCTGGACGGCAGCGATTCGATCGATTCCCATGTGGAAGACACGCTCAACGCCGGCGGCGGCCTGTGCGACGAGGCCGTCGTGCGCCAGGTCGTCGAGAACGGTCCGGCCAACATCCGCTGGCTGTTCGAAGAAGGCGTGCAGTTCACGCGGACACCCGCCACCGGGGACTCCGGCTATCACCTGACGCGAGAGGGTGGCCACAGTCACCGCCGCGTGGTCCATGCGGCGGATGCCACCGGACAGGCCATCGAGACCACGCTGGTGTCTCAGCTGGCCCGTCACCGCAACATCAGCGTCTTCGAGCAGCATATCGCGGTCGATCTGATCACCCACGTCGACGCCTCGAGCGGCCGGCCTGTGCGTCGCTGCCACGGTGCCTACCTGCTGGATATCCAGGCGGAACGCGTCAAGTCGATTGCCGCCCGTTGCGTCGTTCTGGCGACCGGAGGTGCCAGCAAGGTGTACCTCTACACCAGCAACCCCGATGTCGCCACCGGCGATGGCATCGCGATGGCCTGGCGGGCCGGCTGTCGCG
>JASFVZ010000337.1:0-3754 GCA_050049565.1 Chromatiaceae bacterium
CGATCGTCGATGCGGTAGTTCAGTTCAGGCCTGGCGTAGAAATCGCCATTGCGCGGCGAGTAATAGCTGAACCAGCCGAGCTTCAGATTCTGGCTCAGCAGCAACGCGGTCAGGCGCGTGGAAATCACATGCCGGAACTCGTGGCGTTCAGATGTACCTGGAGGAAGGCTGGCCAGATAGGCGCCGTGGTCGTGCATCTGCTCGACGTAGTATTGCAGCCCCACCGTGAAGTCACGCGCCGCCTCCCACTCGTACCCGAGCAGGTACCTGTTCTCGCCGTTGTCGATGAAGGGATTCGTCCCGTCCGGGTCATCGCGGGACTTCCAGTAGGCGAACTCCGCGTTGAACACACCCGGTCCGATCGGGGTGCGAACGCTGCCGCCGAAAGTTCGCAGTCGCGGAAAGAGGAACCGGTCGGTCACCGGATCATATCCGGCGGGGCTCTTGTAGAAGCCGTCGAACGCGTACAGCGCCAGTTCCGCACCCTTAAGGTTGCGGTACAGGCGCAGGGCGATCTCGTCGTCTTTGAACCATTCGTCCGGCTTATCGACCTGGATCACGTCGTCCTGGCCGACCAGTCCACCGGCGACATCGTTCCAGAAGGACTGGCGTTCGCCGTCGATATAGCGGTCGGAATCGAAACGCGGTGTGTAGACCACGTCGATGTTGGCGACCTCGGTGAACCAGGAAAGCTTGGCGGCGTCCGACGGGGCCTTCACATACTCGAGGTCACGCCCGAGAAAATAACTCCAGTCCTTCGGAAACAGGTCATTGAGGAAGACCAGGTCGCCGGTTCCCCAGGTCAGGATCTGGCGGCCGATCCGAAGATCGAAATCCGGCGCCGGTGTCCAGAGGACATTCAGCCTGCGCAGATCGAGCCAGCCGTCACCCGACTCGAGGTCGATCTTCCGACTCGTTGCCACGTCGTCGTAGACGACATCGGCGGCAGCATCGAGGGACCAGCGATCGCTCCGTTTTTCCGCCGCGAGGTGGAGCCGTGCCTCGTTGATCGACGTCTGGTCGTTGAGGTCGGTGCTGCGCACCCGTTGCCCGTATCGGTACTCGAGAAAGCCCGAGACGTCGACGAGGGCCGCCTCTTCACGGCTCCCGGGCGAACCCGCGAAAGCCGGCCCGGCATCCGTACCATCCAGGCCGGGGGGCAGACGCGGCGCCGGCGCGGACGAGTTCTCCGACCCTGGCGCCAGGCCGGGCGGCAGCGGCGGCGCAGCCATCGCAGCGCCGCTCAGACAGGGAATCACAAGGACGGCAATGCAGGCCCGGGACACCATGCGGCCGACAGTCAGCGAAAATACGTGGTCGGCGGGTTCCGGAGATAGCGTTCGGTGAAGACGTCCTCCGGCAGATCAAGGCCATAGGTCACTCGGGACGCCTCGATGAGCGTGGATTCGCCACGTCGCAGATCGTGCATCAGGCCACGGACGACCGTGGGTTTGCCTTCTATGGTCTCTACCTGCTTGTTTTCGCAGAGGCGGTACTTTTCCCCCCGGTCGTCGAAATACTCGATCTGCACCGGGATGAAGGACGTCTTATGGATCCAGGTTGTGTAATGGGCGAACTCGACGTCATCAGGCGCAATCGGGGTACTCTTGATCACGAAATAGGTATCGTCCTCGGACAGGAGTTCATGCCGGTCTTCGTCGAGCGACCGGCCGGAGATGTCTTCGTAGAAGAAGGTCGACCCAACGAAGCTGGTCCGCTTGTCTCCCGCGGCTATGCGTTTGACCAGATCCAGGTCCGGCAGGTAGAGCCAGCGGTCGTCATCCCTGTCCGGATGCTTGTGCACGAGGAAGGCCGTGCGCTTGATATCGCCAGGACGCCGGAAGTAGATGTAGAAGTACTGACTGCCGGTGCCCCGATCCTCTCGCTGTTCCGGCGAGGGCTTGTCCAGACGGAGGCTGTAGAACTGCCGCTTGCGTTCGTTGCCGTTCGCATCCGTGATCGTCATGCGAATCGACGCGCGCTTCATATCGCCCTGGTACAGCATCACGTGATGGGCCCGCTCCATGATCGTCGCCGCGCTCAGCGCATCAGCCGCCGCCGAGGCCGCCCCCGCCAGCAACGTACAACAGGCGATGATCACGATCTGTCTGATACACAGCATAGCCAGCGTCCTCTTGTCATCCGCCCGATGGGCACTGAGCCGCAGTCTACCTCGTCGTCAGGCGAACTGCCCCTGGCGCAACGGCCCCGGGCCGCTCAGCGGCTTCTCGTGGCGAAGGCCGGGCGGCAACTCGGGCTCATTCGACGATCGAGAGACCGCTTGGCACCGACCGAGGCACGTCGATTCTCAGATCGACTGAATCCGGATCGGTGAGGGCGCGAAGGAATGCCAGGATTGCCGCTACCTGCCGATCGTTCAGAGACTTTGGCGATAATTGGTTGGCGGCGGCGATAGATGCGACCAGCGCTTCGCTGTTCATCACCGCGCAGTCTTTGTCGTCGAGATCAACCCGCGATGGCAACACAGGCTGCCTTTCACAGTCATAGCCATACAGGGCGGCCACCGGGTCGAGGTGGTGACGGATCACTTCCTCCAGCGTGTTGTAGGCGCCGCTATGACCGAAAGGCCCTGTCAGCTCGACATTCCGAAGCGGCGGTGTGCGAAACTTGAAGTTGTCGGAAGGGTCTCCGGAAACAGCGCCTCGCCCCCAATCCTCGGGTCCTGCGCCGTGACCTTTGCCTGGCCCAATCTGCGGCATTGCAATCGCATGAAACGCCATATCGCTGAAGATCTCCCCGGCGTGACAGTCAGCGCAACCGGCCTTGCCATAGAACAGCCACATCCCGCGTTTTGCCTCCCAGCTCATCGCGCCCCATTCACCTCGCCGATATCGATCGAAAGGCGTGTTGTCCGCCCGCCAGGTACTGATCTCGAAGGCGGCGATGGCGTTGGCGGCGTGAAAGAACTCGATGTCGGAAGCGCCACCGATCTCGGCGGGGAACGCTGCCTCGAAGAGTGCCACGTACTCGGGAATCGAGCGCAAACGCATCGCGAGTCGTTCCCAGATCTCCGGGAAGTCAGCCGCTGCAGCAGGTCCCGCGACTTCGTTCGGTTCTCCGAATACGTCTACATCACCAGGCTCGCCGGCCATCTCTGCCGGCGAGGTCACCGGGAACATGGCCTGTACCGCGAGGATGTTGTCGAGATGATCTGGCAGCTGGTGCCCGGCCGGCGAGAGGAACCCGCTTGGGAAATCGGGATCTTGTTCGATGCGGCCATCCCAGAACATATGGGTCACATCGCCGCTGCCCAGCGCAAAAATCGGCGGTGCGTTCCGCGGAACGCGCTCGGTGATCGCTTCGGAGCCCATCCCGGTATCTCGTGTGACGGCCAGTCCCCGGCCACCCTCGCCGACCGGTAGTGATAAACCGTCACCGGTACCGGCAAGCGGGTGATGGCAGGTCGCGCAGGAGATATTGCGATTGCCACTGAGTTCCTTTTCAAAAAACAGCATCTGTCCAAGCAGGATCTTGTCCGGGTTTTCTGATCCACCGTCGACGAAATCAACAGCGCTCGAAGGGCCATTAACCCGAAGTTCCTCACGGAGAAATGACGTATCTGATTGAATAACACCTGAATCCGTGCCTTTAAAGGTAGGCGACGTCTTGTGCAGCCTGTCGGGAGCCGTTTTCATGCTGTGAGCCCTGGTACAGGGCGGCGGCAGGGGGCGAGCGTGGTGCGCAAGGTACAGAATACGCAATGGAAATGATTGATGTTCTGATCTGCGTGGTC
>JASFVZ010000338.1:0-3743 GCA_050049565.1 Chromatiaceae bacterium
CGTGATGGCCGACCACTGCATACCGATCAAGGTGAAGCCGTTTACCGGATAGAAGCCCTTGCTGTCCGAGCTCGCCTCCCAGCCACGGGCCTGCATCGTGGCGATCGCACTGTTGGCAACGCACATGTGGGCCAGAAGATCGAGCGCCGTCTGGTTCAGCAGGGTGCCACCCGCCAGCCGGTGTTGCTGCAGTTCACCACGGTCGTTCATCAAGAACGCAGCCTGGGCACCCTCGAGCGTCATCAGGCGGTCCAGATCAGCCATTCCCTCCTCCCCTCTCGATTTTTCTTGGTCTCGTCGACTGGCGTCGGCCACGGGGTCAGCGCCGCGGGGATGCCAGGTCGATGGGCAACGCCGGCGAGCACGTCCCGGCTCGCCCCTAAATCAGATCATGGGCCGCGTTGGCCATGCGCTCGCGCATCAGTGCGATCACCTCGTTCAGCGAGGTACTGTCGTTGTCGATGAAGCAAAACAGGTTGGCGATATTGCAGACCGTGAACGCCGGGCCGCGCACGATCCATCCCTGGGGCGGGCTGCTGCCGCAGTCCGGACAGAAGTGCTCGAGCAGCCCGACCTGCATGTGCTCGCTCATGGTCGTGGCGCGGCACATGATGGCCGCCATCCGGGCCATCTCGTCAGTAATATCGCCCTTGAAGTGATACCGGTCACCACGGTACGAATAGTCGCCGGCGGCAATCACCCCCGGCATGCTGGCTAGTTCGGCCGTCACCGACACCGTAGAAACCTCCCCTGGGCAAAAACGCGCTTTGGCTTTGTCGTTGCTGCAGGTTAGCACCCCCCCGAGATCGCCAAAAGCAAGCCGGTGGTCGTCGCGGCCTTAACCTGTTTATCACCCCATCAAATCCATCCGCTGCGCGGATCTGCAGGCCACGGCCGGCCGAGTCGCTATAATCCGCGGCTTCGAAGCCGCAACCCGATCTCCACGATGGACAAGACCTACGACCCGCACGCGATCGAACAGCGTTGGTACCGGACATGGGAAGACCGTGGCTGGTTTGCGCCGAACGACAGCGCGTCCGACATGCCGGCCTACTGCATCATGATTCCGCCGCCGAACGTGACCGGCAGCCTGCACATGGGTCACGGCTTCAACAACACCATCATGGACACCCTGATCCGCTTCAACCGGATGCGCGGTCGACCGACCCTGTGGCAGCCCGGTACGGACCATGCCGGCATCGCGACCCAGATGGTCGTCGAACGACAGCTCGAGAGCAGCGGCCAGACGCGCCACGACCTTGGTCGTGAGCGGTTCATCGAGCAGGTATGGGAATGGAAGAACGAGTCGGGCGGCAACATCACCCGCCAGCTCAGGCGGCTCGGGTCCTCGCTGGACTGGCAGCACGAGCGCTTCACGATGGACGAAGGCCTGTCCAGGGCAGTCCAGGAAGTCTTCATACGGCTGTACGAAGAGGGCCTGATCTATCGCGGCAAGCGCCTGGTGAACTGGGACCCGCAACTCCACACCGCGGTCTCGGACCTCGAGGTCATGTCCGAGGAAGAGGCCGGCCACATGTGGCACATGCGCTATCCGTTGACCAACGGCCAGGGTCACCTGGTGGTATCGACCACCCGCCCGGAGACCATGCTTGGCGACTGTGCGGTCGCGGTCAACCCGGACGACGAACGCTACAAACACCTGATCGGTGAGCTGGTCGAGCTGCCGCTGACCGGTCGCAGGATCCCGATCATCGCCGATGAACACGCCGATCCTGAGTTCGGCACCGGCTGCGTAAAAATCACGCCGGCGCACGACTTCAACGACTACGCCGTATGGCAACGCCATCGCGACGAGACGCCGATCAGCGGTCAGATGCACGGCGGGTTGATCAATATCTTCACGATCGATGCGGCCATACGCAGCAACGAGGCCGACGAAGACGAGCTGATACCAGGCGCCTATGTCGGCATGGATCGCTATGTGGCGCGCAAACAGATCGTCGCCGATCTCGAGGCTCAGGGGCTGCTGGAGAAAGTCGTCGACCACAGGCTGATGGTGCCGCGCGGCGACCGCTCCGGCACCGTCATCGAGCCGCTGCTGACCGACCAGTGGTACGTCAAGGTCGGCCCACTGGCGAAGCCGGCGATCGAGGCGGTCGAGAGCGGCAGGATCCGGTTCGTGCCGGACAACTGGAAGAACACCTATTACGAGTGGATGCGCAACATCCAGGACTGGTGCATCAGCCGGCAGATCTGGTGGGGCCATCGCATCCCGGCCTGGTACGACGCCGAGGGCAACATCTACGTCGGCCGGAACGAGGCCGATGTCCGCCGCAAGCACAACCTCGCCGCAGACTATCCGCTGAGCCAGGACGAGGACGTACTCGACACCTGGTTCAGTTCGGCGCTGTGGCCGTTTTCCACGCTCGGCTGGCCCGAGCAGACGGACCGTCTGCAGCAGTTCTACCCGACCAATGTGCTGGTGACCGGTTTCGACATCATTTTCTTCTGGGTCGCCCGGATGATCATGATGGGCCTGAAGTTCATGGACGATGTGCCGTTCCACGAGGTCTATGTGCACGGCCTGGTGCGCGATTCGGAAGGGCAGAAGATGTCCAAGTCCAAGGGCAATGTGCTCGACCCGATCGACGTGATCGACGGCATCGGGCTCGACGACCTGATCGCCAAGCGCACCAGCGGCTTGATGCAGCCACAGCTGGCACAGCGTATCGAGCGGATGACGCGCAAGACCATGCCCGACGGCATCCCGGCCTTCGGCACCGATGCCCTGCGCTTCACCTTTGCCGCCCTGGCGGCGACCGGGCGCGACATCAAGCTGGATATGGGACGCATCGAGGGCTACCGCAACTTCTGCAACAAACTCTGGAACGCCTCGCGGTTCGTCCTGCTCAATACCGAGGGCGAGGATTGCGCGATTCCCGGCGACGCCGGACACGAAAAGCTGCAGCGGTCGCTGGCGGACCGCTGGATCCTGTCCCGCCTGCAGAAGACCAAGCAGGCGGTCACCGAGGCCATCGAGGCCTACCGTTTCGACCAGGCCGCACAGGCGCTCTACGAGTTCACCTGGAACGAGTTCTGCGACTGGTACCTGGAACTCTGCAAACCGGTGCTGAACAACCCCGAGGCCAGCGCCGAGGCGAAACGCGGCACGCGGCGCACCCTGGTCAGCACGCTCGAGTCACTGCTGCGGCTGACCCATCCGATCATGCCGTACATCACCGAGGAGATCTGGCAGAAGGTCGCGCCGCTGACCGGCCGCATCCCGGCCTCGGCAGAGGTCCAGTCGACCATCATGCGGCAGCCCTTTCCGACCTACCGCGCGCCGCTGGTCGACGCCGCTGCCGAGACCGAGATGCAATGGGTGATGCAGTTCATCCTCGGGATTCGCAAGATCAAGGGCGAGATGAACATCGCACCGGGCAAACAGGTCCCGGTACTGCTGGCCGATGCCGATGCGTCCGATCGGGCCAACGCGGAAAGGCATCGCGCGTTCATCGACTTTCTCGCCCGGGTCGAATCGATCTCGGTGCTCGAACCGGGCGATCCAGGCCCGGAATCGGCCACCGCGCTGGTCGGCAAGATGAAGCTGCTCATTCCGCTCGCCGGCTTGATCGACAAGGACGCCGAACTGGCCCGTCTGGACAAGGAAATCGGTCGTCTGCGCCAGGACATCGAGCGCACCGGGAAGAAACTTGCGAATGCCAACTTCGTCGACAAGGCACCCGAAGCCGTCGTGCAGAAAGAGCGTGACAAGCTCGCCC
>JASFVZ010000339.1:0-3740 GCA_050049565.1 Chromatiaceae bacterium
GAAGTTCATCGACACGGGGTGTCTGCGCAGCGGGTGAATCATCAATGTCACTACCGCGATCGTGAGCAATACCACAGCGGTCCAGATCCACGGTGTCAGTCCGGTGTGGCCGTCCAGGCCGAAGAATAGATAGCGGGCCGAGGCTGCGTGCTCACCCTCGTTGTAGAACTCGGTGAACAGCTCCGCCACCAGGAAAAACAGCGTAATCTGCAGCGCGATCGCGGTGACCAGCGCCAGATGATCGATCACGGACTGGCGGATTGGATAGTCGCTGATCCGGCGGATGATCTGTAGGCCGATCGCCATCAGCGCCGGACCTGAGGCGAAGGCGGAGGCAATGAATCTCGGTGCCAGCAGCGCGTTGTGCCAAAACGGCCGCGCGGAGTTCGCCGAGTACAGAAAGGCGGTCACGGTATGGATGGAGATGGCCCAGAAGATCGCCAGCAGGACCCAGGGGAAGTAGCGCGCCTGCGCGGGGTCTTTTCCCTGATAGTGGTTGTAAACGATATAGAAGGAGATCCCAAGGTTCAGCAGCAGATAGCCGTTGAGCACAATGACGTCCCAGGCAAGCAGCGACTGCGGGAAATTGAACCGCCCGATGAACGGGATCAGGTGCCAGAAACGATCCGGCCGTCCCAGATCGACGACCACGAACAGGATCGCCATGGTGACGGCCGCAATCGCGATGGTGTCGCCCATCAGCACCACGTCCTTGATGTCTTTGCGGTCGAAGATATAGGCGGGTACGACCAGCATCACCGCCGCGGCGGCCACACCGACCAGGAAGGTAAAGTTGGAGATGTAAAAGCCCCAGGACACCTGATTCGTCATATTGGTCACGATCAGGCCATCGCGCAGCTGCAGAAAATAGAACCACCCGCCGACCACCATGAGTGACAGCAGGGCGAAGAGCCACAGCCAATAGAGCACGCCGCCCCGCACCATATGGCCCAGGCTGCTGACCAGGAAGCGCATCACGCCGGGCCTGGCTTCAGTCATCGCGGAAATACCAGAATTTGGGCTCGGTGCCGAGGTCTTCCTTCAAACGAAATATCGCCTTTTTCTCGAGCACGTAGCGTATTTCGCTGTTCGGGTCGAGCAGGTTGCCAAAGATCCGGGCACCGGTCGGGCAGGCCTCCTGGCAGGCCGGCTGGCGCCCCTGGCGCGTGCGTTGCACGCAGAAATGGCATTTCTCGACCACGCCCCGCGGTCGCGGACGGTTGCCCAGGTAGTGGGTCTGGGTAGTAATGGCCTCAGGCGGCAGATCCGGCGAGCCCCAGTTGAAGTGCCGCGCCTGGTAAGGACAGGCCGTCATGCAGTAACGACAGCCGATGCACCAGTCGTAGTCCACGACTACGATGCCATCGGGCTCCATCCAAGTGGCCTCCACCGGGCATGCCTTGACGCAGGGCGGGTTGTCGCACTGCATACACTGCATGGGCAGGTAATACTTGCCCTCGACGGGCACTTCGTCGTGATCGTAGTAGTGATCGCCGTGGCGCAGGTCCGTACTGTCCCGGTCCATCTCGATGACCCGGATGTACTGGGTGTCGCGGCTTAGGTTGTTCTCCTGAACACAGGCATGTACACAGTCGCGGTAGCCGCGACACTTGGAGACATTGATGGCGTACCCGAACACGACACCATCCTGCGGCGGTGTGTTGTCGCACTGGAGGTCGACGCCATAGCGGCGTTGCGCCTTGCGCTCGATACGCGCAATGGTGTCGCGTATCTCATCCTCCGTCATGCGCTGATAGTGCTGTTGAAAAAAATCGGCAAATGCATCCGACAGCGTGCTGCCACCCCAGGCGCCGAAAGTGGCATGTGCGGCACCTGCTCCAGCTGCACAGACAAGACCTTGAAGAAAACGCCGGCGCGCCTGTTCGCCTGGCTTCAACGAAGGCCCTTGGTCGTCAGGATTCTTCATTCTCTGCCCGCTCTGCGGAGTCGATGGCAGCCTTACCGGCATCGCGCGGAATGCTGGTCTGCTGTTGCGCGTCTGACTTTGTCTGGCCAGCGGCGCGCCTGTGTTGCCCGGTGTCCTGCCGTCTGTCCTTGGCCACCCAGTGCGCTGGTCGCTCAAGACCCATGCGCATACCGGGCCCGGACTTCGGCGCGCGCGCCTTAAGCGCCGGTCGGTGCTGGTAGTGACAGGCAGTGCAGTTGTATACCTGACGCGTGCCTTGCCAATTGGCCTGACGCTTGCCGTGGGCGCCGAACACCCAGTCGCGCGCCTGGTCCGGATGACACTGACTGCACAGCACATAGGCATCGCTGAACTCCAGCTTCTCACCCTCGAGGGTCTTGAGCCCACCTTTGTCGTCCAGGTGGTGGCAGGTGAAGCACCAGAATTTGCCTTTGCCATGCAGGCCGTGCCGCAACTCGAAATTGTCGTGCGGTGGCTTCAGCGCGCGTGGCGTCGGATCACTCAACACCCATTGGTGGCAGTTGGAGCAGGGGTGCATGTCGGCATCGCGCTGACTGGGGATCACCTCGAAGGGCGGTGCATCTATGAATACCGCATAGGCCGGTCGCGGCACTGCGTCGAAATCCGGCCTGGCGTTCTCGACCTCGCCCGGTTTCTTGGATTTGTACGTGGTCGGCCCGCTGGGGGCGGCGGGCTGTCTCACCACCGGGGCGTCATCGAGTTCCCCGATGGCGCCCCAGTCCCAGTCATCGACGCCGCCCGAGCCTTCGGCCGCGCTGGTTGTCGCGGACTGTTCCACCGCGTTGGCGGCGGACGACAGCAGCACCAGCGCCATGGCCAGCAATTCCGCGGATCGGCCACGTTTGTGCAAGGCGACGGCCCCGGCCTAGGCGGCCAGCTTTGCGGCGCCCCGATTCACAGCCGGATCTCGGCGGATGCGGCCAGCTTCGGCTGCAACAGATCGGCAGGAAGCTTGTCTTTCATCTTCGCCTTGATCGGGGGCAGCATCAGGTCGTACAGCGCCTCGGCGCGCACGATACTGGTGCCGGGTTCCAGCGGGATATCGTACTCGAGCGTCCGCACCTCGTTTGGTTTCAGGCGGGTATCTTTGAGCACCTGCGTGGCCGTGGGCGGCGAGGTCGGTTTGCCCGTCTCATCGCCCAAAGTGTACCAGAACGCCGCCTTGGGATCGTCCTTGATCGGATGCACCTTGTAGTTCTTCCACAACATCTTGCCGTCTTTGTCGTAGGTCGCTACACGGATGAAGAAGTTGCGGAAGGGCGCGCCGGTGGGGTAGGCGTGCGGCAGGCGATTGCGCACGATCAGCGTGGCCTTGATGGTGTCGCCCTCGCGCCGCGTATCCATGCTCATCGCGAGGCCGCGAGTGATCATCTTGCCGTCGTGACCGCCGGCCATGCTGTGATCCGGAATGTTGACCATCTCCCCGGGGACCACTTCGCCATCTTTCATCTTGGGAACGCTGACGATCGCCATATGGCAGGCCTGGCAACTCACGAAATTATTCGATGTCCGGTATTCGTTGCCGGTGCGACACAACGGCGTGCCGTGGGCATTACTGCGTTTCTCGTGGCAACCCATGCAGGCGTCGTTGCTCTTGAATAGTGCGGTCTTGTTACCCTCGATCGGTACCGGGTGGTGGACCGGCGTCGGCCATGTTGCGCCTTCGGGTGTCCGCTCCGTGGTGTAACTGATCCCCGAGGGTCCGTGCAGGCTGGTCTTGTCTATCTCGTAGGCGTCGATGCCATAGAGCGGCTTGCCGTCCGCGGTATCGGTGCCCTTGAAGGCCTTGAAC
>JASFVZ010000340.1:0-3738 GCA_050049565.1 Chromatiaceae bacterium
CATCGTGATCGATCGCGCGAAGGAAGCGCTGGTCATCCTCCATGATCTGCGTGCCATCGGCGTCGCCATTTCGATTGACGATTTCGGCACCGGCTATACCTCGTTGGGTTTCTTCAAGCGCTTTCCCGTCGACGAGGTCAAGATCGACAGGACGCTGGTCGCCGGGGTTATCGACTCGTCCCAGGACCGGGCGCTGGCCTATGCCATCAACAATGTTGCGCATCACTTCGACACGCGGGTTTGCGCCGAAGGCGTCGAGAACGACAGTCAGCTGAAATTCCTGCAGAAGATCAAATGCGACCGTTATCAGGGCTACCTGGCTGGCCGCCCGCTCGATCCCAGGTCATTCGTTGCCAAGTACCGGGGCCAGTAGAGCAGGGGATTCATCCGGCATCGACGCGGTCAGGGTCCGAGAACACCATGTCGACAACGCGTCTGCCCAGCGCCTCGGGCGGGCGCGATACGTGCGTGGGCTCCCCCGCAGCGACCGGGGAACTGTCTGGCTCGACGGTGTCTTCGGGCAACTTCCCCTGTCGCCGCTGTCTTTTCCAACGGATGCCGAGCCACACGATCAACGCTATAAAGACGGCCGCACCAACGATCCATGGCCAAAGAATTGCTGCCTCCTGAGCATAAACCGGGGGCTGAGTCGGCGGACCCTCCGTGGGAAGCGGAGCGGGGAACTGGGGTATGGCGATCAACGCGAGCACTGCGACTGGAACCACGATGGCCGCCGCCACACCAAGGCCGCGCAGCCAGACACCTGAGCTGGCACGTGGTGCCGCTCGGTCGTGAACGGGTACGGCCGCCGATAGGGGAGGCGGTGCGACGGGGGCGCTCTGCCGAAGCAGCGGCATAAGGTCGGTGAGTGCCTGGTACTGCGACAGGTCATCGGGTAGCGGCGTGTCGTCGATCGGAACCGGCACGAGCCGCTTGCCGTTGTTCAGGGCGAGCTGCCATTCCCTGTTGACCCACTCTGAATCGGCGGCATGCCGACTCCAGAACACCATCACCCGCTCCACCTCGTGGAGCTTCGAGACGAGAACCTCCTCCCATCTGTCGCCGTAGGCGAGGTCACGGATGTCCATGAAGACCTTTGCGCCTCCGGCCCGCAGCAGGTTGACCGCAATCGTCACCCAGTCGCTGTCGGCGCGTGCGTAGGAGATGAAGACCGAGTGCGCTGCTTGTTCCATGGCGTCCGACGCCGCTTGCCCACGCGGAAAGGTAGCACGCAAGCCGCAAGTGAACGACGCTTGGGACCAGGTACCGTCCGGGCGGCGCACTGACCGCCTTTCAAGCCGTCTGAGGTTTGGCCATGACAGCCGCCGCATTGCAGGCGGCTGCGGTGAATCTCGGTCAATTGCTTCAAGCTCGCTGCCGTAAGGGCGCGCAAAGGATGCTCAAGGCGAAATCACCCAATCTCCGTTGACCGACTGAGGGACAGGTCGCCGTGTTGGGAAGACGGCGAGGTTACGGTCTTCCGATCAATCCTTCGCCTTCTTTTCCTTCTTCCCCTTGTCCCTTGGCTCCTTCTTTTCTTTCTTCTCTTTCTCACCGGCCCAGGCCTTGCCTTTTTCCAGGCCTTTTTCACTGGCGTGATCGGCGCGCACGCCACCGGCCCCATGGCCCTTTTTCTGGTCATCCGCGAAGGACAGGCCTGGCGCCAATATCAGTGTGGCCAGGAAGACGATCAGGATAGGTGAGGTATTCATTCTCGTTCTCCAACAGATCTCAGTTACAGGGAGCTTACCCCAATCGGTGCATAGTCATCCGCCGATACGGTCGCTTGTCGGCTGTCCTGTCGTTTGGTGCCGAGGGGCAAAGACCCCTGTCTGGAAGGCGCAGACCAGATCGGGACCGCACCTGCAGGAAGTGAAAGAAAACCACTAAATTCTCCGTGACCATTCGAACTCCTTGGCTGCTTGTCGCTCTTATCATCATCGATCGGAACTTGGCCAGCGATGGCCGGCACGCTCTCGAGAACGAATACACACAACCCCACGGAGGAAAGCAATGCGCAAAACAGTCACTTGTCTCGCAATACTCGCCCTGGCCACGGCGCTCCCCGCCACTGCGGCGGAAAATGCCGCGCATGGCCACACGATGATGCACCACGGCACATCCGACCGGGGCAGCATGATGCACGTTTCGAGCAACGCCGGCGCTACCGGGCAGGCGATCATCAATTCAGTCGACGCAGAGAACAAGGCCGTCAACCTGACCCACGGGCCCATACCGGAGCTGAGCTGGCCGGAGATGACGATGGACCTCCCGGTCGCCTCTGGCGTTGCCTTGAACGAAGTAGAGCCGGGCGACGCGGTACTTTTCAAAGTCGTTCTGGGCGACGACCAGGTCTACCGCATCACGGAGATCGACGTGATGCCCTGAAAGCAGGGCGGGATCGATTCCCGGGCAAAGAACTGCCATGTGACACCAGGGCCACCCGTAGCGGTGGCCTTGTTCGTTCGGCTTGCTGACGCTCCCCGCCCGGGTTCCGGCGCCATTGGCGACGGCGGTCAACCTCGTTGGGCGTCATCCCGCTGCAGCTTTGTCGGAGCTTTATTGGGGTCTGTCCCTTAATTCATGAGCGGGCATCCTCTTGATTGGCCGCAGAGACAAATACCTCCGAACCAAGCGCGAAACCAGGTCGACAAGCCTTTTGCGTGACATGGCAGGCACATATACTTGCACATATACGTTGCATCGGAGAATTTGGACAATGGGTCAGGTGACTATTTATCTCGATGACGAGATCGAAAAAAGAATGACGGCCAACGCAAAGGCCATGAAGCTCTCGAAAAGCAAATGGATCGCCAACGTGATTCGCGAAAAGCTAGTGGACGAGTGGCCCCCGAATGTGCGGGAGCTGGCTGGAAGCTGGGAAGATTTCCCGACTTTGGAAGAGATACGTGATACGGGGCAGCGGGACATTAGTCGGGAAGCGCTGTGATGTGGGTGCTCGACACCAACACCTTGATCTATTTTTTCAGAGGTGAGGGGAATGTCGGCAAGGAGATACTGTCGCGTTCGCCAGGCGCAATCGGCATCCCGAGCATTGTGCTGTATGAGCTCGAGGTCGGCATCGCGAAATCTACCTCGCCGCGCAAGCGCATGGGGCAACTCGAAGAGCTGACTGCCGTCGTACAGACGCTGCCGTTCGGCGCCGCTGAAGCGCGCGTCTCGGCCGCCATCCGGTGGAGTCTCGAAAAGAAAGGTAAGCCGATCGGACCATACGATGTGCTGATCGCCGGCACCGCGAAAGCATGCAACGCCACGCTTGTCACCCGAAACACCCGGGAGTTCAAGCGTGTTCACGGGCTGGTGTTGGAGGATTGGTATTAGCGAATGCTGCCGCAGATAAGGCGATTCGCACCTGACAGATCCCCATTCGCTTCGGAAGGCTGACGGCTACGCGGGCAACACAACTTTCGGACGAAGCAGATTGCCGCTTGCGGTCGCCAGCCTTGCCCAACGGTCCCGGTTCAAACCCGTCGCCGAAGGCGTCGAAACGCGCGAACAGGCCCGGTTTCTCATCGACCAGGGCGTGACCTGGCTACAGGGCTACCTGATCAGCAGACCCATCCCGGCAACGGACATGCGGGCACGCCTGAAACCGAAGGGCGCTGGCGAGGCCAAGATGCGGCAGACTCCTGAATTGGCGTTATCGCCCCCCGATAGCAGGTCCGTCGCCGGCGCGAGTTGATCTTGATGGCCGCGTCAGTGGGTCAGCAGTGGGTC
>JASFVZ010000341.1:0-3737 GCA_050049565.1 Chromatiaceae bacterium
CCAGATGAAGGTGTTTGGTTTCACCTCGCTCAGGGAAGGCATCGGTTTGACGGTGCGTTCGACCGGGAAAGGATTACTCATAACTTGTCGGCTCGGGGACTTTCGGCCCGCCATTATCGGCCGACTGCCGGTACGGCGGCAAAACCACTAGAGCGCGGCGCCTCGGCCGGCCTCGGCGATCGCCGTCGCCGCGTCGCTGCCGTGACGTTCGTGAAGTCCCAGCAACTGCATCGCCAGATCCCGCCAGTGCGACACACCTCGGTCGGCGAGCTCGGCGAAAACGGCCGCGTCGCCCTCTTGCAGCCAGGCCTCGTAGGCAGTCGTCAGTGACGGAAACAGCTGCTTGCGCATCTCCCCCAGGTTGGCCACAAAGAAATGCAGCGACGCCTCGCGCCCCCGCGACGCCAGCTCAGGCAGGGTGTGTGTGCAATCGGCGAGATGGTCGCGCACGGCCCGGGCAACCAGCTCGGCGGGCGTCATGGTGACGTCCAGCAGCATTGCCTCCCAGGCGTCGCCGAGATCCATGCCCGCCTGGTGCTCACCCCGCTCATGCGCCTCGATGGTCGCCATCTCCGCGGTCGTCATCTGCTCCAGCGCGTCGTCGAGCGCGGTCTCGAATGGATAATGCGCCAATGCGCGCGCCATCGCGTTCGACGGACGGTTCCACAGCCAGGACTCGTATTTCTCCCACAGATATCGGCGAAGCGACTCGCGCCGCAGAAAGATCGATCCGGCACGGGTCATCGCCGGTGGCGCGTTCAGACACCGGGCCAGCTCACGGCCACTGACCCGAAGACGAAACCCGTTGTCCGCCCGGGTCTCCTTTTCCAGCTCTGCCAGAAAGAAGCTCGGGCGTGCGCCGTTGACCAGTCCCGCGCTGTAGACGAGTCCCTCCTGGAGCAAGGCGTCATTGATTGCCTCGGCATCGAACGGCTCGAAGGCCTGGCCGGCAACCGTAATGTCGGCGAACTCCTCGTGTTCGAGCTGCTCGAGGTGGTGCTCGCGCTCGGTCAGCCAGTCACCGACCGCGTTGTGGCTCAGCTTTGCGCCCAGCGGCAGGCCTTGTGCCCAGCGGTAGAGTTCGCGCATCTTCAACAGGTAGGTGCACATCCCGTAATCACTGCCATGCCGGGCGTCGGCTATGTCGCAATTCCGCTGTACCGCATCGATCAACTGCTGCATCGGCACTCTCCGTCACTTCGTGGCCTCAACGCGTATTCTGAGTAAACTACTCGACTAATATGCCGAGGCCAATCGCCGAAGCCCCGCTCCACTGCGGGGTAGATGGGTGCGAGCGGATCGGTCGGCCGGGCATAACCTTGGTTAAGACGTCTTCGTCTGCGCACAGCCTGTCGCTCAGAATGTCGTTTGCAGAACAGGACACGATCGGGAGGGGTACCAGCAGTGGCACTGCGAATAAAGAGCCGGTGGCACGATGACGACGCCGAGCGCTCACTCGACGAGATCGCCGGCGCGCTTGCTTTCATCAGCTGGCGCATCGCCAAGGAGCGCGCGATCAACCTGCATGGACAAGACTATGTCTACGAGTCGGACGAGCAACGCTTCGCAGTCATCACAGAATATCTGATATATCAGCTGCAGATCGTTGACCGACTGGCAGTTTTCTCCCTTGGCCTGTCTGACGAGGAGCGCCGGAGCCTGGTGCTGGCATTGGCCAAGCGACTCGCTGCCCACCTGCACGACAACAGCGCCGATATCTTCGGCCCGGGCGACTATGTCGGGCCATTCATCGAGAAAATGAACCAGCGTGGCCAGGAGTACGCGGAGTTGAACTACAACGAAGACGGCCCCTCCTACCCCTTCATGCGGCATCTCGGTTACGAGATCCAGCTGATCATGGGCGATTCGCAGGAAAACCGCTGGGTGATCGATCAGGTGATGGACCGCGACGGCATCGAGATCGACCGGGAGATCAGGCGCGCCGTCGCCAACTTGTTCGAGTAGGGCTGTCCCGCAGCGAGTAGCGCGTGAACAGTCCCTGTCGGGACCGCCCGGAGGGCAAGAAAAAAGGCGGGGATCACCCGCCTTTTTCCTCTACTTCAGTACCGGAGCAGCGATCAGCTCTTCACCCAGTTACCAAAATTGTCGGTGTTCTTTTCTTCCCCGTCTCCGTAACCGGCTTCGTAAGCCTCGGTCAGGCGCTGTTCTTCACGCTGTGGGTTCTGCAGGAACCCTGCCTGCCAACCCTGGATGTACTCTTCATCGACACCCATCTCTTCCATCTTGGTGACAGAGTCGTAATAGAACTGGTTCATGTCCGGTCTCCGATTATTGCC
The DNA here is from genome assembly GCA_050049565.1 of Chromatiaceae bacterium. Lineage (GTDB taxonomy): Bacteria > Pseudomonadota > Gammaproteobacteria > Chromatiales > Chromatiaceae > Thiosocius. The sequence continues at coordinate 2,298 of JASFVZ010000341.1, forward strand.
TAACGTCTATGCGTGCCTTGTGGCGGACCGCCCCGTCTTCTGCATGCGCAGCTGCCCTCGGTGCGGACCCGGTGCCGGGTGGCGCCCGGCACGGCGGCAGTTCAAAAAGGGGCATTAGAATAATATGGTTTTCTAAAGCCTGACAAGTCGACATTTACCGAAGCGATGGCGTCGTCGATTCGCCAGGGCGCGCGGGGGTTGACCTCGCCATGCCCACTCCACATGCTTCGCCGCTGCCGCCATCACAGGAGTCCCGATGCGCCCTGCCCAACTATTGACCATCCTCGACCGCGAATTTTCGAGCACCAACGAGGGCCATCACACACCCGTCATGCTCTGGGGACCGCCGGGCGTCGGCAAATCGGACATGATTCGGCAGACCGGCGAACGACATCAGGCGCCCGTCATCGATATCAGGTTGTCGCAGATGGAGCCGAGCGATCTGCGCGGCATCCCCTTCCGGAACGGTGACTACGTCGAGTGGGCGGCACCGGCGATACTGCCCGATGCAACGCGGCACGGCGCCGAGGGGATCCTGTTTCTCGACGAGATCACGTCCGCGCCGCCGAGCGTATCGGCGGCGGCCTACCAGCTGATTCTCGATCGCCGCCTGGGCGAGTACGAAGTGCCCGAGGGATGGGCAATCTTCGCCGCAGGCAACCGGCAGGGCGACCGTGGCGTGACCTATACGATGCCAGCGCCGCTGGCCAATCGTTTCTCCCACTTCGACGTGGAAACCCACCTCGATGACTGGGTCGCCTGGGCCTATCAACACGGCATCGACGAGCGGGTCATCGGGTTCCTCCGTTTTCGCCCCGAGCTGCTGTTCGACTTCGACCCGGCGCACAACCCGGTCGCCTTCCCGTCGCCCCGGTCCTGGGAGTTCGCCCACCGCAGCCTGCAGAAGTTCGGCGATCACGCCCAGCTGCTGCAGGGCGCGCTGCAGGCCTGTGTCGGCCCTGCCGCCGGCATCGAGTTGACCGCTTTCGTGAATAGCCTCGACAAGATGCCGGACCTGGATGACATCGTCGCCGGCCGCGAGGTACCCGTACCCGACGAGATCGATCTGCAGTACGCCGTTGCCGCCGCGCTGGTCGGCCGCGCGATCCGCGCCCAGTCATCACCGGAGGCCGCCACGGTCACTGGCAACATACTGACCTATGCCGGCGCCTTCCCGCAGCGCGAGATGGGCGTGATGCTGGTCTCCGATCTGCATCGGGCGATCGGCGAATCACTGTTCGAAGTGCCCGAGTTCGCAACCTGGGCCAATGCGATCGCCGACGTCATGCTCTACGAATAACCTGGCAGACGACGGCATGGATATCGACGCGATCGAAACCAAGCTGACCGCAGCGCGGGCCAAGCTGATCCTCGACAAGCCCTTTCTCGGCGCCCTGGTGCTGCGCCTGCCGCTCGCCCCGGCGCCCGACTGGTGCCAGA
>JASFVZ010000053.1:0-8626 GCA_050049565.1 Chromatiaceae bacterium
GAGCGCCTCCTGAGCGCGCAGCGCCGACCCACCCATGCGCGATTGCAAAGCGCTCTTGATGGTCTCGTTGCGTGCGAGATAGCCTGCGTCATCGATAGCGCCCCATGCCACACATACTGCGGGTAACCCCAGGGCACGGCGACTCTCGGCGAGTCTCTCGAGGAAGCGGTTCGCAGCCACATAACTGGCCTGCCCTGGGTTTCCGAACAGCGTGGTTGCCGACGAGTAGAGGACGAAGAAATCCAGCGTTTGTGTCGCAGTCAACGCGTTCAGATTAAGGGCGCCTTGCACCTTGGGCGCGAAGACCCGTTCGATGCGGGTCGCATCGAGGTCCCGCACCAGGCCATCGTCAATCACCATCGCCGCATGCACGACGCCACGCAGCGGCGGCATGGTGTCCTCGATAGCGGCAAAAGTGCGTTCGAGTGCGGATCGATCGGTCACATCGCAGGCGAATGCCCGCGTCATAACGCCGTCCCTTGCGAGGCGTTGCAGAAGCTCACGCGCCTCCGGCGCCTCTGCACCGCGCCGGCTCAACAGGGCCAGATGCCGTGCCCCTCGCTCGGCCAACCACGAGGCGGTGCGGGCGCCGAAACCCGCCAGGCCACCGGTGACCATATAGGTCGCTTCCGGGTCGAGTGTCAGACGAGCAGAGGTATCGCGCCCGCTATTGCGCGCCTCGGGAGACTGTTCAAAGCTCACGACGACCTTGCCGATCTGCTTCGATTGCTGCATGTATCGGAAGGCCTCGACGACTTCGTCCGCTGCGAACACGCGATACGGCAGAGGTTTCAAGGTTCCATCGGCAAAAAGGTCCATCATCGATGTGAAAAGACGCCTGGTCAGTGCCGGTCGCTCGGCCATCAACTGATCTGCGTCGATGCCGAAATAGGCGATATTGTTACGGAACGGGCGCAGGCCGATCCGGCTGTTCTCGTAGAAGTCGCGTTTTCCGAGTTCTAGGAAGCGCCCGAACGGCCGTAGTACCTTAAGGTTGCGGTTGATCGCCTCGCCGGCGAGCGAATTGAGCACGACGTCCACACCCTCGCCGTCCGTCAACGCGAGGATCTCATCCGCATAGGCCAGAGACCTGGAATCCATGACGTGATCTGCACCGAGCAGACGCACGAAATCGCGCTTCTCGTCCGAGCCGGCAGTCGCGAAAATCTCAGCGCCGAGGGCCTTGGCCAACTGTACCGCGGCAATGCCAACGCCGCCTGCAGCACCATGAATCAGGACACGCTCGCCTTCGCTGAGCTGGGCCAGGTGGACCAATGCATAGAAAGACGTGAAGAAGGTTGTCGGCACCGTCGCGGCCGCCTCGAATGACCAGGCGTCCGGCTTTCGCACAACAGCTGATGAGTGTGTGAGCGCACGGGTTGCAAAACTGGCCGGCGAGAAGGCAATCACCGGATCACCGCTCGCAAACTCTGTGACGTCCGATCCGACCGCGGCGACGACTCCGGACAACTCCATACCGAGTGTCGGGCCGGCGAACCCACTCTCCACTGCCTCATCAGATAGCAGACCCATCGCATACATTACGTCACGGAAGTTCAACCCGGCTGCACGGACGTCGATCAGTACCTCATCTGCCGCGGGTGCCTTGAGCTTCCGTTCTGTCCAGCGCAGGCCTTTCAGGGGTCCCGGCAGGGCAAAGTCTAGGGTTACAGCAAGGTCGGGCGACGGCGTCGCATGCAAGTCAGCCTGTTCGGCGACGCCACGTGGACTGAGGCGCGCGACGAATCGTCCTTCCGCGGTTAGAACGACCTCGTCCTCTGCCGACGCTGCCGAGAGCTCATCGGCCAGACGTGCAGACATGCGTTCGAGTTGCTGAGGCTCCGCCAGATCGACCAACCGGATGGCCATCTGTACTTCATTCATCAGGCTGCGACCAAAACCCCACAGCGACGCGTCGACCAACCCCGACACATCGATCGGCAATGCATCGGCTTCGGAGCCGCCATCCGGGATCCGTGCCGGCGCGGCACCGCTGGTGACCAACCAGACATCGGGGGCCGCGCCTTGTTTCTCCAACGCCTGCACCAGATACGCCAGACCGGAACACCGCTCGACCTGGCGATTCATTACCGTGTCGACTGCATCGTCCGCTGAGGGCTCAGGTTCAAGACCGCTCAACCAGACGAGATCACTCGGCATACCGTTGTTGCGTAACGTCTCAGCAAGCCTTATCGCCTGCTCGGGCGCCATGAGATCCAGCGTAAAGCCCACGTTGGTGACCGAAAAACCAGCGGCACCCCAGGCCATCTCGACACGATGTCCCGCCTCCGTCAGCGCCCGGAAGAGCACCTCGGCCATGGCCGCCGAGTATCCGGCATGGTCATGTACCAACAGGTAGTGCCGGTGATGCCTGGCCACCGGCGGGATCTCTATCTCGGCCGCAGGGTCGGCCAGCACGATGTAGGGACCTGATTCACCATCGGGTTGGTCGGCGAGCAGCGCTGTGTTGCGGCAACCGGCACTGTTCAGACAGTCGATCACCTGCTGCGGTGTCGAAACGGTCAGCAGGCCAGCGCTACGTTCCGCGCTGTGCCACCAGGCCGGGTCGAGCCCGAACACCAGATCGGCCCAGCGTGACGGTCGCTGTTCGACGACGGCCAGCATGCCGCCCGGACCCGCAAGCTGTCGCAGCTCGGCCAGGGACTCCTGAGGATCAGCGAACTCATTCAATACGCTGCCGAGCACGATCAGATCGAATGGCGCGGATTTCCCCAGTTCCCAACGCGATGGCGGGTCTTCGAGGTCGACATGGTAGGCTTCAGCGGCCGGATGGTGATCGATCAGCTCCTCCAGCATTACCAGGGCATCTGCATCTCCGGTCCCGAGCACGACGTCGCAATGGGCAAAATTCGCCCGACCCACGACGGCGGCAGCGACCCGCGACTGGCAGCTGCTGAGCACCAATACCCGCACCCTCGCCTGATTGGGCCGACGCGCCAGTGCGTCATCGACCAATGTGCCGATGGTGCGATCGATACGCCGCAGCGTCGGAGAACCACCAACGAACTGCGCAAAGGTATTGCTTGCACAGACCCGTGGCGTGCGCACCGCTGGATCGTGCTCTCCAGTCAACACACCATGAAGATGGAGACCGGCACGCCCCGCCAGCATGATCTCGGCCGCGTGATCCGGGTAGTCGCCGAGCAGACTCAGCCAGACCGACTGGGCATCAGGCAGCCCGGCTTCGGGCACCCAGCGCAGGCCGTCGACCGCCGGTTCAAGCACGCCGTCCTCTTCCAGGACGTTGCAAAGGGACTGCAGGAGACGCTCGTGGATCGGCGGCACCTTGCCAGATGCAACAAGGCCATCCGGCGAGAAGCCACCGTCACCCGGCACCAGACGCTTCAGGACGTCGCTTGCGAAAGCGGCGCAGAGCACGTCGAGCAGGGGCTCGACCTCTTCGTAGAATCGGTGTCGGGCGTCACGGCCGCCTGGTCGGTGGAGACTGGTCCTGGCTGCGGTGACAGCCTGATCAAAAGTCGTCACCGCCGCTGTTGGAGATGCGCCCGGCAGCGGCTCGGGTACCAGCTCGTAGCGCAGGTAACGGGTATGATCCAGAAGATCACGCCGTAGTCTGACCCCGCGAAACCGAACGCCAACCAAGTGAGCGACCGGTTCACGGGCTGCATCGAACAGCTCGAAGTCGGCCACCACCGAACGCGGCCCCCGTGCTGTTATCCGACTGCGGACGAAGGCGGCATTGCATCGACCCCGCCAGACCTCGAGGCGCTCTGTCTGGACGGGCACGAACGCCATTCCCCTGTTGCGGTCGACCTCGTCTGCAAGGTGTTCGACCAGTAGCTGGAAACAGCCGTCCAGCGCGAATGGCGACAAGGTGAAGCCGTCGTCCTCGTGCGTTCGAGCGGATCCGTTCAGTGCCGCGATGACTTCGTCGCCCTCCAACCATATACCGCGTACGGTCTGGAATGCCGGCCCATAGTTCAGCCCGACCTTGCCGGTCAGCGAATAGTGCGTGGCGGCCGTCGTGTCATAGGCTCTCTGCGGCAGCACGAGTCGGTCGCCCGGGCGCTCGTGCGAGGCCGCCCCGAGCAACCGACAGACTGCGTTGAGCAGCCAGGGGTCATCACTGAGACGGGCACGCGATTCGATGCGGAGACGCCCGTCAGTCGTGTCCAGCGTCGTTCGCATCTGCTTTGCGCCGTCGGCCTCGATCAGCAGCGGCGAGCGGATTTCGATATCTTCGACGACCTGGCTGGTTGACTTATTGACCTGCCAAGCTGCAGCCAGCACGGTTTCGATGAAGCCAGCGGCTGGGAACAGCACTGCATCGCCGACCTTGTGATCCGCCAGGGCGGGATCCGTACGCAGGTCGAGTAGATTTTCCCAAAGGCCCTCGATCTGGCGCAACGGACGGCCAAGCAGTGCATGCACACGCCGACGATTGACCAGAAGATCGGCGCCCTCCGGCGTCGTGTCCAGCCAGTAGGTCTCTCGCTGCCACGGGTATCGCGGCAGATCGACGAACCGCCCTGGACGAACGAAAAGCGTCTCCAGATCCGAGCCGCTGTCGATCATCTGCAGCGAATAGCGGGCATGCTTGAGGCGGTGGAGGCCGTCGTCCTGGCGCAACAGCGTTGTCAACATGCGGCCCTTCTTATCCGCCGCGCGCAGGCAGTCGTTGACGTAGTGCCTTAACAGGGCATGCGGACCTATCTCGACAAAGACGTTGAACCCGTCAGCGATCAAGGCTTCCACACCGGTCGCAAACTGCACGGGTTCACGGATGTTGTGCCACCAATAGTCCTCCGTCAGGGCACTGCCTGCGCAGATACCGCCAGTGACCGTCGAGTAGAAAGGGATCTGACTCGCTGTTGGCGACAGGCCTTTCAGAGCCCCGAGCAGCGGCTCCTTGATCGGATCCATCGCGGCGCTATGAAACGCGTAGTCGAGCGGCAAGCGCCGGTAGAACAGGTCGCGTTCAGCGAGCCGTTGTTCGAGCGCCGCCAGGGCCTCATGCGGTCCGGCCAGCGTGACGCCTCTGGGGCTGTTGAAGCCGGCCACCGCTACCTCATCGGCACACCCGATTTCTTCAAGCAGCTGTTCGGTCTCGTTACTCGTCAGGGCAGCCGCAACCATGCCACCACTGCCGCGCGTCGCGGCCTGGAAATGACTGCGCTGGTGCACGACACGAACCGCCTGCGCCAGGTCCAGCGCCCCGCACGCCCAGGCGGCAGCCACCTCACCCACACTGTGTCCGATGACCGCGGCCGGCGCCACCCCCCAGGCCCGCAGCGCAGCGACCACCCCGACCTGGATAGCGAACAACGCGGGCTGTGCAACCTCAGTCAGTGCGTACCGGTCCTCGCCGGCTTTGCGTTCGAGGTCTGCCAGAATCGAATCGCCGCCCTCGACGACAAATAGCCGATCGACTTCCTCGATGTGCTCGCGAAACAGCGCGCTCTGCTGCATCAAGGCCTGGCCCATACCCGCCCACTGCGATCCGTTGCCGGTGAACACGAATACCGGCTCAGACGCACCGAGAAGCGCTTCGCCCTCGGTCACGGCGGCCGGCGTATCGCCCTCTGCGAACTGACCCAGCGCCTGGATCAGTTCGACACGCGAGGCGATCTCGACCAGGCAGCGAAAAGGCAACCGTTCACGATGGGCTATTGCACTGTATGCCAGGTCATAGAGGTCGACGGATGGGTGGTCACGGACGAAAGCGGCATACCGGGCGGCCATTGCCTGCAGTGCCGTTCGGGACTTGGCCGACAAGAGGAGTGGCGGTGGCGCGTCCTGCGGACCGTCCTCGCCGTTTTTCTTGCTGCCGACGGAGGACGAACGCGACTTGACCGCCTGCTGCGGCGCCTCGCATAAGACCAAGTGCGCATTGGCCCCGCCGAACCCAAAGGAGTTGACGCCGATCACCAGCGGTTTGTCCGCCGGCAGCGGCGTCGGTTCGCTGACCACGCGGAGGTTCCAGTCCTCGAACGGGATGTTTGGATTCGGCGTCGTGAAATGCAGATTCGGCGGTACCTCGCGATGTGCCAGGCAATACAGTGCCTTGACCAGACCGGCGACGCCGGATGCCGTCTCCAGATGCCCGAGATTGCTCTTCACCGAGCCGATCAGTAGCGGATTATCCGCAGACCGGCCCGGGCCGAAGACCTCAGCCAATGCGGCAGTTTCGATAGGATCGCCGACGGCGGTACCGGTGCCATGTGCTTCCAGATAATCGACGTCCGCAAAAGGCACGCCCGCGCTTTCATAGACCGCGCGCAGCAGCGCCGCCTGCGTGTCCTTGCCCGGCACCGTGATGCCATTGGTGTGTCCGTCGCAGTTGACCCCGGAACCCGCTACGACGGCAAAGATCCGGTCCCCATCGGCCTCAGCCTGCGCATAGTCTTTGAGCAGGAATATCCCACCGCCCTCGGACCGGACATAGCCGTCGCCCGCTGCGTCGAAGACGCGACAGCGGCCCGTCGGCGACAGCATCGAGGCCTTGCTGAAGCCGACGAAGGGGAAGGGATGCAGGTGCAGGGCGATGCCACCGACCAGCGCCTGATCGACCTCGCCGGACTGGATCGACCGCCAGGCCTGGTGAAAAGCCACCAATGATGAAGAGCACGCCGTATCGACGGACATGCTCGGGCCGCAGAGATCAAACCAGTATGACAGCCGATTCGCCGCGACGCTGCCCGTGTTTCCGGTCATTGACGTCGAGTCGATCACCGCGAGGTCGTCGACCCAGCGATACGGGTAGTCGGCGATCGAGTAGCCAAGAAAGACGCCAGTATTGCTGCCACGCAGGCGAGACGGCTTGATGCCGCCACTCTCGAAGGCCTCCCAGGCCATTTCGAGCAGCAGCCGCTGCTGCGGATCCATCAGCAGGGCCTCGCGCGGGGAGATACCGAAAAATCCCGCGTCGAAACCTGAAACATCGCCCAGGGTGCCTGCCGCGAAGGTATAGCTGCGTCCAGGCTCCGCCTTATCGGGGTGTAGGAAATACGGCTTCGACCAACGGTCGTCGGGGACCTCGGTGATGAGATTCGCGCCAGTGCGCAGCAGATCCCAGAGTTCGGCCCCGTCGGCGCCCGGTAGTCGGAAGGCGAAGCCAATAATGGCCACTGGTTTGTTCGAATTATACACGCACACCCTCGGCAATGCGCCGCGTCCTTCGCTCAGATTGTAACCGTATCGGGCATCGCTCGCCTCATGCGGACCCGGTTCACACAACTCATACGGACATCAGGCTTTATACCTAATGCGCGGCTTGGTGCTGGCCACCCAGCCGATCCGGCGTCCACGCGCCTGAGCCACGCAATGCGGACCCGGCAAGATAACGGTCCCTGGGATCAGACCACCCCAGTGCGCCGTGCCCATCCGACCGCCCACGGGAAAGTTGCCATCTCTGCACAAGCGGATTAGCGGCCCAAGGGGTTTACTGGGCCACTCGGTCGCCCGGAAAAAGAATTGCCGATTCCGAAGACGCCCGACATTCGGTCGCAGACCGGTCGGGTTCCGTACCATCGGAGCTGCACGCGGACATCGCGGTGCGACTAGCGGCGATCAGACGACATAAATAGGCCATCCGAGGCGTCCGGCTGCCGCGCCGCACCAGGCACTGAGACGGAGGGTGCTTCCTGCATCCCAACCGGCCGCAGGGTTGGGCCACGCGTCCAGCGACCAGCCAGCCCCCGGGCAACCCGTGTAGACAAGCCAGCAGAATTGCGACAAGCAGATCCTGTTCATTACGACCTTTTGGCCGGGAGACCTGATAGCGATGGATGCCAGACGGTTTTCCGCATATCGGTCGGCGTCCCTACCGTCACAGGACGCGAAAACCGGCATCAGCGTGAACATGGGTCAGAGATGATCAATTCGAGGGAAAAGCGATATCCCCGATGCCGTAGGCACGCGGTGATGGTATTTCAGGCACAGGTCGAACCCAACTCAGCTGCCCGCTGCGGTGCGATACCATACACAACAAATCCGATTGCGCAACTGGCACGCCCGCTTCCATTTTTGTAGGTGCCTGTCAGTCCGCTGAGCGGTGTGGCTCGGCCGATGGACTCAGCATTACCATCGGGGATCACGACGAGGCTTTCCGTTCCGTGGCAACGACAAGCCGACGGCGCTTACAAAAGGACTGCGGCGCCTATGCGACGAGAACGGGCCTCTATGCTGACAGAGGGGCAAGCTGAAACAGGGAATTTCGAAAAAGGCCGCGGACTTTTTCGCAAAAGATGATGAGACACGGGCGTACATCGCTGAATGCATCGCGATGTTCTACAACAGCCAACTGCTGCGCTCGTGCTTGAACCACCAGAGCCATTTTCAATTTGAACAAAACCGCCAGGGGGCCATGTCGCTTAACCGGGGTGAGCCAAATCGCTTGACCACGATATCAAGCGTCCCAAAAACGGTTAAAAGAGTTCCGAGACATTCTTTTCCCACGAAAAGCGCTTACAAGCTTCAAAAGCATTTTCCCCATAAGATTCCCTCAACTCTCTTTTCTCTATCAAACGCTTGATACAAGCACTGAGAGCATCAAGGTCTCCTTCTCTTACGAGTAAGCCTGTTTTCTCATGAGTGACAGCGTCTTTTACGCCTCCACTGTCATAGGCAATGCTGGGGAGATGGT
>JASFVZ010000342.1:0-3724 GCA_050049565.1 Chromatiaceae bacterium
ATCGGTGGCATTGGTCTCACGCGCCGCAAGAGCGATGTCGCGTGTCATGGCGTAACGTAGGGCCATGTAGTCGCCCTGCAGTAGTGAGCGTGGATCCTGCGGTGCCAAACGGAGCAGGAGTGTTTCCCCATTCTCGATGATGTCCTCTTTCTGCATGATCTGAAGGTTCACGAAGACGAGAATGGCAACCGTCATCGCAACGAGCACGAAGAGACGAGTTCGCTCGGAGAGGCGGACCACTCCTTCAGGCATAATCCGGCCCTTTCGGCACAGCACCCGCCGCAACGCCTAGGATCGCCCAACGTGCAATCAGGATTAAAACGCCCGTCGCTGTCAACGCGATCGACTTGGTCAGCATGTCCACCTGGATGCCGTAAAAATAGCTCGCGAGAAAGACCACAAAGAATCCGATACCGGCGGCAGTGAAGGTGGTCCGCCCGACTGCCGCACCGAGCATCACGAGGATGAGGCCGAGCAGCAGACCGGGCGCCGCCCATGCGCTGACCACGGCTGTCGCCATGATGCCGTAAAGCACGAGCAAGGTTCTGCTGTCTGCGCCTGGCACCACTGTCGGCCAAATCAGGCGACCGACATACAGAAACAGACCGCCAAAAAGGATGGTCGATATCCAGGGCCTTGGGTAAAAGGCGTACTCGAGCCCGAGTTCGGGCAAGACATACAGGGTCGACAGCAGGAGCGTGCCGAAGGCACTTAACATCAAACCGTTCATCAGCGGCCGCACAAGGGGCGCGAATCGGGTTGCGACAAGACCGGGCAGCCGCATCTGAAGGAGTATCAGTACGGCGGTGAAGGCCGGCCCGAGCAAGGGCACGAGCGCATTCATCTCCCACCGATAGGCCTGCATTGTCAGTGAGCCCGTGGCCAGCAGGACCATCAGCACGCGGTGGATGCGGTCTGGGAACAGAAAGAAGAGCGCGCCGCTCGCCACGAGCAAGACGCCGAGGAAGATCTCAACCTCCTCGGAGCCGATCGTGTCTGCGATTCCATAGGCAGCCAACCCGAGACCGGCAAGGCTGGCGGCAAGCGCACTCTGCACGAGGAAATCATTCTCCGAGCGGCGTCGGATCAAGACGGCGCCTACAATCAGCGCCATCCCGATGAAAATAAAGCCGCTCTCCATCGTCATGCTGAAGCTGGCCACAAAACCGATCAGTAGGAGGCTTGCCAGCCAGGCCCCGAGCCCGACCATCGCACGGATATACCAGGGCTGCTGCTCAGGTTGGCTGTGCAGGTAGTCTGTCGCATCAGCGCCGATCAGATGCTCCGCCTGCAGGGTGCGAATTATCTCATGCAGGGTTACGTCCGTAACGCTCATGCCCGTCCGTCCCGGGCGGCTGTAACCCGACGCAGCCACCAGGCCGCGCCTGCGACCTGGGCGATCAGCAACAGCGCAAGAACCAGCAGACTGCCCGGTCCCTCCAGCAGCAAGCGCGCGGCGACCGAGGTAACGACCAGTATGGCGCTGAGCAGGCTGCAGGTTAGGATAAACAGGTCGTGACGCCGATTCCGGAAGTAGTAGAGGCAAAGCCCGGTCCCGCCGAGCATCAGGATCGGTGAAAGCACGCTCAGGCCGGCTTGTTCCGCGAAGCCTGTTGCGACAATGATGACGATCGTCGGTATCACCACGGTGCACAGCGCCAATGCAGCGATCACTCGTGGGAACCAGGTGACCTGCATCCAGTCCAAGCCGCGACGCATGCCGAATTCCCAAAGCACCAGGGCTGCCGCGTTGACCGCAAACAGATAACTGGCCAGCACAGAGTCCGTAACCGAGGTGCCCAGCCAGACCAGCGGACCTAGCAACTGTGACAACTGCCACCATCCCTGCGGCGGGTGGAGCACCTGGGTGTAGTACATGATGATGGACAGGTTCAGCAGCATCACCAGCATCAGCCAAAGACCCGCCTGCCGACCGATAAGCGCCCAGGGCAGGATCAGAATCGCCCAGGTGAGGAACAGCCCATAGGGATCTGCGCCGGTCTGATAGACCTGACCGAATACCGCCAAGCAGGTGCCGGTAAGAAAGCCCGCCGCCAGCAGGCCCGCCCGGCCGGGCACCGAGTCCAGTCCGAAGTACCAGATCAGCATCACCGCCACGGCGATGCCTGTCTCTATCAGGGCGAATTTGGCTGCCGCGCTGAGGCCCGCCCAGTTCCAGGCAAAAAAGACGGCGATGCCGACGACGATCAGCAGAGTGCCGATAGCGATCAGGAACCGATCGATCTGACGCAAGAGGCGATCGCGATCCGGTGCCAGTCGCGCTATCTCTGTCGCCCGTAGATAGCCGGCTTCGCTAAGCTGCAGTCGCTCCGCCATTTCCTGCACATTGGCGTAGCTGGCAGCAGTGTCGTTCGGCATGGCATTTACTCCTGGCTTGGGCAGAAATCTAACTCGGCAGTCCCAGTCTCTCGCTACCTGGTCTTACCGGGGCGCAAAGGCGGCCAATGGATTGGACTTACCAAGCAGTCCACTAGCCGCACCGGCTTGCATCCAGCCGCCGTGCTGCAAATTGGCTCGATTGATTGACGAATCTCATTGACAGGGCTCACTGAAAAGCGCTCGGGTTAATACAGGCGGTTAAAAAAGCCACGTCTGCCGAGAGGAGAAATCCGCAAGCTGCGGGTCTTCCTGGGTCAGATCAGAAAGACGGCTGGGTTGCCTACTGAGCATCAACAATGGAGCCAACGCTATAGCGAGGAGGAAACGATGAAATTCATCAAGCACGGACTGGTTCTCACGTTGCTATCTGTTGTTGCGTTGTGGTCTGCGGCAGGTTTCTCTGAAGGACTTCAAGGCAGAGAGACGAATGTCGTGATTATGGTTTGCGTGATTGATGATCATGCACCGTACAGAATTCACGTGCGTTCCCTGAGTATGAACACAACACAGGCCCAGATGCCCACTATCAGTACGAAGACGAGCTGTGCTCAGGCATTACATCAATTCCTGACGGATGGATTCGAGATTATTGATTCGAATCTCGAGAATTACTTCAAATTTGTACTGATTCGAGACGACAAATGCCGGTAGGCAACCTGAATCCATGCTTGGTTGGATTTGAATCGACCCGATTGTGCGAAGGCAGAAGACATAGAGCAGAAACAGAGAGGCAATCCGTCGATGTGGCCTGTCTCGTTTTGGCCGTTGCCAGTTTCGGTCGGGGCCTGCCGCTCGCCTAGAAGTATTCGAATGGCTGCACTGAGCCACAAAGATCCGTCTACGAACCGACCGTTCAAGGGTGATCCGGGGCTGGTACCTGAAGCCGATTCATCAGGCTTTCGCCTGCCGGCGAGCCCTTCGTCTCGGTCCAGTAAGAAGCGGAACGTGCCGCTTTGGAACGTCTAGACTTTCCATTAGGAGTGCGGCGAGCATGAACCTTCCAGTCAATTCGTTCGTGGGTCAAACCCTCCCGGGATTATTGCTGCTGTTTCTGGCTCTTCCGACGAGCTGGGCGGCAGGTCCTTTGCCCGTCACCAGCGATTACGCTTCCGATACTCCCCAAATTTTCGTATTGCATGAAAGGGGGGAGTTGATCGCTACCAGTTGGACCGGACGGATAAAAAGTATCCGATTGAAGACGAGTGAACGAGTCGTGAAAAGCGGAGTAGGAAGAACGATAGCCATCTACGTAACGAACAAACGTTACCTTGCTTATTCGGGGAGGCGAAATCGGTGGTACTCAGTCAACCGGTCAATCTCAGAG
>JASFVZ010000343.1:0-3722 GCA_050049565.1 Chromatiaceae bacterium
GCGTAGGCGGCAAACACATCGACGAACAGCCGCACTGCGGCGAGCGCCGTCGCTTCCCCGCGCTTAGCCGCGGCCCCAACATCGGCGGCGGTCAGCGCCGGCAGTTCGGATCTGGCGAGATGCCGATAGACATCGATCAGACCGCTGCCGCTTAGTATACGTTCGTACGACACGTGGCCGAAGCGAGCCGCCAGGCTGTCGTGCAACCGCTGCTGCTCGGCGTCTTGCGGCGCGAAATCGACGTGACCGCCCTCGGTCGCATGCGGCACCGTGTCCGGGTCATTGCGCGCGAACCATGCCATACCCAGGCCGGTCCCGGCGCCGGCAACCACGGCAGGGCCACTGCCCGGGATACCCGGATTGAGGGTCTTGAGTTGTTCGGGGGGTTCGAGGATGGCACCGAGCGCGGCCGCCTGGAAGTCGTTGACGATAGACAGCTGTTTCACTGCAAAGCGTTCTTGCAGCGATCGGCGGGACACCTTCCAGTCGATATTGGTCAGTTGGACCGGCTCGTCGTGTACCGGGCCAGGCAGGGCCAGGGTCATGCTGTCGATGTGCTGCCCGGCGGCATCGAAGTGCGCGAGGGCCTGATCGAGTACCGATTCGAAGGTCGTAAAGCGTGCATTCTCGACCACCAGCGGTGGCTCCGCGGGACGATCGTCGTCGTGCCAGGCCAGGCGGCTGTAAGTGCCGCCGATATCCGCCGCGAGCCAGTTCATCGTCACGAGGTCCGCACGACGTGCGGCGCGACAGATGACTGCGCAGCGGCCGGGAGACTCTCCCGGGCGATGATCACGTCGGTCTCGCGTGCCGACGTGACCTGTGCGATCGGCAACGCGTCGCCATTGCGCCAGTGTGTCACCGCGGGCGCCTTACCGGCGCCGCTGACCAACACCAGGACCGCACGGCTGCGTTGCAGGGTAGCGATACTCAGGGTGACCCTGGCGGAAGGTGGTTTCGGTGAGTCGTCGATCGCGAATACCGGCCGGCGTGGCCAGCTGTGCCCCGGAAACAGGCTCGCGGTGTGGCCGTCTTCGCCGATTCCAAGCACTACCAGGTCGAACAGGTCGGCGCGGTCGACGATCGCCGTATAGGCATCGGCGGCCTGCTCGCAGCCGTCCCCGACCGGGATCGGAAAGTGCTCACCCGCCCTGGCCGCGAGGCCGGTATCGGCGACCATGACACTATTGCGTTCCGGGTGGCCGTCCGGCAGGCAGCGTTCGTCGCCGTAATACAGCGACCAGGCCGGCCAGTCCTGGTCCGAGAGGGCCAGGCGGCGGTAGGCCGCCAGGGGGGTCTGGCCCCCGGCCAGCACCAGCCGGAAGCGGCCGCGGGCCGCAATCGCCTTGCCCGCGGCCATAGCGATATGTCGGCACGCGGCCTCCGCCACCGCAGCCGGGTCCGCTTCGACCTGCCAGTTGGTCACCGG
The DNA here is from genome assembly GCA_050049565.1 of Chromatiaceae bacterium. Classification (GTDB taxonomy): domain Bacteria; phylum Pseudomonadota; class Gammaproteobacteria; order Chromatiales; family Chromatiaceae; genus Thiosocius. Next base: position 1,430 of record JASFVZ010000343.1, read on the forward strand.
CTACTGACCGCGGTGGATAATTGCATGGCGTGATCCTAACAAGGCAAGCGGCATGGGGTAACGTCTGTGGATGCAACAGAGTTGCAATGATCGTGCGCTATCGCCGGTCCGCGGGTTCGGCTGAGCCGCGCGGGGATTATGCATCCGCCAGGCAGTTCCCGGGTTGCACAAACCTGGCCCAGGGTGCCCGGCTTTGAGTCGTCGACGTGCGCTGTTAAGGTGCGGCGCGCCGGACTGTGCGCCGGCAGTGCCGGGCGCACATCTTGCTACGCGACGTGCCAAGCCACCAATCGCGCGACCGGATGCCGACCGTCGCGGCGGAAGACTGGAAGGATTTGAATGAGCCAACTGACCGATTCACCCGCCTGGCAGGCCCTGGCGGCGCACTATACACAGGTCGAAGCCTTGCATATGCGGGATCTGTTTGCCCGCGAGCCGGATCGTTTCGACCGCTTCTCCCTGCGTCTCAACGACGTCCTGTTCGACTATTCCAAAAACCGGGTCACCGACGAGACCATGCGGCTGCTGTTCGATCTCGCCGCGGCGTGTGACGTCGAGGGCTGGCGTGACCGGATGTTCGCCGGCGAGGCGATCAACCACACCGAGGGCCGGGCGGTCCTGCACACGGCGCTGCGCAACCAGGGCGACCGGCCGATGCCGGTCGACGGCGTCGACGTGATGCCCGAGGTCCGGTCGGAGCTGCAGCGCGTCAAGGCGCTTGCCGAGTCGATCCGGACGCGCCGCTGGCGCGGTGCGAGCAACCAGCCGATCACGGACGTGGTCAGCATCGGTATCGGTGGATCGAACCTGGGACCGCTGATGGCCACCGAGGCCCTGCGCCCCTACGCGATCCATGACCTCAAGATCCACTATGTGTCGAACATCGACGAGAACCACATCATCAACACGCTCGAGGGCCTGAACCAGGAAACCACGCTGTTCATTGTCGCCTCGAAGAGCTTCACGACGCAGGAGGCCATGGTCAATGCCGCGACCGCGCGCGATTGGCTGATGCACAAACTCGAAGACGAGGTGGATCTGCGGCGCCACCTGGTCGCCGTGACGGCCAATGTGGCCGCGGCCGAGGATTTCGGCATCGCGCGGGAGAACGTCTTCAAGATGTGGGACTGGGTCGGTGGTCGCTATTCGCTGTGGTCGGCGATCGGCCTGCCGATCGCGATCGCGATCGGGTCGGAGAACTTCGAGGCACTGCTGGCCGGTGCCTATGCCGCGGACGAACATTTCCGCACGGCGCCGCTGACCGACAACATCCCGGTCGTGATGGCGCTGCTCGGCGTCTGGTACAACAATTTCTTCGGCGCCGAGTCGACTGCGGTGCTGCCGTACGACCAGAACATGCATCGCTTCCCCGCCTACCTGCAGCAGGCCGATATGGAAAGCAATGGCAAGCAGGTCGGCCGGGATGGCACGGCGGTCGACTATGAGACCGGGCCGGTGTTGTTCGGCGAGATCGGCATCGCCAGCCAGCATGCCTTTTATCAGCTGCTGCACCAGGGCACCAAGCTGGTCCCGGCCGACATGCTCGCGCCGGTTGCGAACTATCGCTGCATCGCGCACCACCATCGTGCGCTGATGTCCAATATCTTCGCCCAGACCGAGGCGCTGATGCGTGGCAAGGACGAGAACGAGGCGCGTGCCGAGCTCGAGGCCGCCGGTCTTGCAGCGGAGTCCGTGCAGGCGCTGCTGCCGTACAAGGTGTTCCCCGGCAATCGACCGACCAACACCTTCCTGTTCTACACCCTCAATCCGCAGACCCTGGGGACCCTGATCGCACTGTACGAACACAAGATCTTCGTGCAGGGCGTGATCTGGCAGCTCAACTCCTTCGACCAGTGGGGCGTCGAGCTCGGCAAGCAACTGGCCAGGTCGATCCTCGGCGAATTGAACGATGGTCGGCCGGTCGATACCCACGACTGTTCGACCAACGGCCTGATCAACTACTACCTGGAGCTGAGGCCGAAGCGCGGTTCCTGACACGAGGTGTCGCCGATGGGTTGGGAGGCCTGGCTGACCGTCGCGGTGGTGTTCGCATGCTTCGCCATGATGGCGATGACCCGCGCCGCGCCGGACATTGTGATGTCTGCCGGGCTGACCGTTCTGTTGCTCAGCGGCGTCCTGCTGCCGGCCGAGGCCCTGGCCGGCTTTGCCAACCAGGGGATGCTGACCGTGGCCGTGCTGTATGTGGTGGTCAGCGGTCTTACCGAGACCGGTGCGGTCGGCTGGCTGGTCCAGCACGTCCTCGGCCGGCCGCGCAGTCAGCCGGGCGCGCTGC
>JASFVZ010000344.1:0-3718 GCA_050049565.1 Chromatiaceae bacterium
CCGCGGCGGGTCACATGGGCCGGCAACACCGCCGGTCAGCGGTCGGCAAACAGGCCATAGTGATACGCACCTTCGATGACGCCGCTGGTGTAGTAACCACTGAGACCCTGGCGCGCACCTGTCGCAAAATAGACGGTCAGGCTCGGGTCGGCTTCGACCGCCTGCCGGACGCCGGCGACCAGCTGCTCGTCGGCGTTCTTCACGAGCACCCCTCGAAAGCCCGCCGTCAGTGGAAAGATATCGTTGCCGCTGTCGCCGCAGAAGACGACTTGTTGCCTGGCAACCCCATGTTGATCCGCGACGTACTCCAGCGCAGTCTGTTTGGTCGCGCTCCGGGGGAGAAAATCCAGCAAGCCCTTGCCGTTCGCCGAATCGAAGCTGTAGATCATCACTTCGTCGAAAAGCCCCTTCACCCGCTGCTCGACCCGGTCCAGTATCGCTTCCCGATTTGCATGGTCGACAAAGTAGCTCTGCTTGAACGGTCCGCAGTGTTCGCGCGCCTGTTCGATCAGGCCTTCAATGCCGGCAGCAGCGTCGCGAATCCCCTCGGCGTCCCAGCGCGGGCACTGTCCCATTACCAACTCGTGCCATCCGGCGTCTGCCATCCAGGCACCGCCGTCAAACCGGCGGATGGACGTACCCACATCGCCGATCAGAACATCAGGATGGCGTATCCCGAACTCGGCAATCGCCTGCTCCGTAAGATCCAGGTTGCGCCCGGTCACATAGACCACCGTTACCTCGTGCAGCTCGGTCAACCGGTTGAACTCGCCGATTGCGTCAGGGTCGGCCGGCCAACTGCCATTGGGGAGCAGGGTCCTGTCGAGATCGGTCGCGAGAATCTTCATTAAAGTCGGTTCCTGGTGTAGGCGGGTAACGAGGTTGGTTCTCAGCCAGTCAGGCCGGCGGCTGGGACAGCACGATCTCCTCCCCGTGGGCATCGGCGCGCAGTACCGCAAACCCATGATCACAGAGATCGGCCTTGAGTATTGCCGTTTCGTCCGGATGACGCCAGACGACGTGGAGGTGCTCGGCACCCGTCTCGAGGATCTCCATTTCGCCGCGAAACGCCGGTGACGTGTTTCGAAACCGGATCAGTGTCAACTGGTCGCGCACGATGGGTCTGGGCAGGCACTGCTCGATATCCGCCCAGCTCAGCGACGTCCGATTGATCTCCTTGTGCCCTGCGGTGCGCCCACGTGCCGCAGCAGCGTAGTCATTGGTGCCGGCAAACAGATCCAGATACCACACCTGGGGTATCCCCGGCATGAACATCTGGATCGCGCGCGCCAACAACATCTTGTAGTTGTCTTCCCCCAGCGCGCTGAAGTAGGTGGCATTGATCTGGTAGTAGTCGATCTTCTTGCCGTCGGCGCCGTATAGATTCTTGGTCAGCCCGCCGCGGTCGCTGATGTTCTGCATGGCCTTGTCGATCTCGGCGTCGTCGAGCAGGCCCGGCCGGTTACTTTCATCGATCCGCTTGCCCCGCAGGTCGAGCACCGGAATCCCGTCATGACAGCCGAGCATGTTGATGGTGCGCAGATCCTTGGCCACGATCTCCCGCATCCAGGCCTTCAGCGCATCGCCATGGCCCCGATCGAGGGCATCGATCAACAGCCCCGGGAGGAAGAAGTCGTAGATCGGGTAGCCCTCGCCGGCGATCTCTTCATAAATCCCCGAGCCGTATTCCGCATGTATCTCGGGAAAGACCGTCAACCCGTAGCGCTCGGCCATCCCACGCAGGCGCTGCAGGTACTCCCAGGTCCCGGGGCGGTTGAAGAAATTGTGTCTCCCTGGTTCCTTGTGCAGGTAGGCGAAGGCATCCAGCCGTATGATCCGGGCGCCGTATTCGCTCAGTTTGCGCAGTGTCGCATCGTAGAAATCCCAGACCAGTTCGGACCGGGCGTTGAGGTCCATCTGGCCGAGGTACTCGCGCTTGCCGCTGACCGCCTTCATGATCCGTGCCCGGACCTCGTCCGAATGGCTGAGGTCGGATGGCTTCAGGTCGCCTTTGTCGGTAATCACGATCTTGATGTGATCGGCCAGCGCCTCTGCCTGTTCCAGATCCAGGCCGTCGATATCCGCAAAATCCAATGCGGTGATTTCGGCGAAATCGATCTTCTGATAGAAGGTGTTCCAATAGGTCTTCAGCTGACCGTCTGGAAACAGGACCTGTAGCGTGGGCAGGCCCGGTTTGCGCATGAACAGCTTGTCCAGATGCTCCTGGTGTGGAGTAATCTGCCCTCCGTCGCCCGGCTCTCCGTGGTCTTTCCAGAATTCATCCCAGTCGATGAAAAAATCCCGGAAGCGCGAGGCATCACCATGGGTCAGCAGATCCTGGAACTGCGGAGACCGCACCGAGAGATGATTCAACACCAGGTCGAGCTTGATCTGGATGCCCAGTCGATCGAGTTCAACGAGATCATCAGGGGTGACGAGCTCCTTGTTCAGTTCGTAGTCGATGATGGAAAAACCGCGATCCAGGTCGCTGTTGAAGAATGTCGGAAGGATGTAGAACAGCGAAAAAGCGTCCTCGAATTCCGGCAACTTCAACAGGTTTACCGTGTCGCTGAGGGAACATCCGATGCTATCGGGGTACGCGTTGAGCATCACGCCCTGCGGCAGCGTCTGTGCGGTCATCTTTTCGCCTTTGGTTCCGAATCCCGGTGAATTCTAGGCCATGCGGGCCAAGATGGAACCGCAGAGCCGCGCGGGTCCGAATGGCCGCTCAACCCGGATCACCGGTACAGATCCGGCACGGGGTTGCTGCCGTCCTATGAATCCTGATCCGCGGGCATGGATAAGCGCGACCGCTGTCCATCCTTCCAGCCTCCATCGGCCCTTGCGCGAGCCGCCTTTAGCGAGCCGGGTGTGGCTCCCGGGCCGGGCAGACGGTCCCGTGCCAGGCCCGGAGGCACCGGCGCACCGGGTTTTCCACCCGCGGTGATGCTATCGATCACCAGGGATCCCGGGTCGGACGAGGTAATGAAGAACACCAGCACCAGCACGATCCCGACGAAAGACCTGACCGTGGTCAGCGGCAGTTTCCTGTTTTAGGCGAAGAAGACCAACGATAGCGCTGCCACCGCATAGATCGCCCGGGGATGCAGGCCGCAACGGAACATCGTTGCACCCATGACCCTCTGCGCGGCTTCGGGCGTGTTGGCATCGACGCCGCGGCCCGGATGCGCCCGACCGGGAGCACGATCTGCGCTAGACAGAACAGAACAAAGAAGCTGCCGCCAACGAGAAAGAGCCAGTCGACGTTGTCGATCGACCAGGACTTTGCGCCATCGAACGATTCCCTGGCCGAGCCGGGAAACATGCTGGTCCCGACTACGAACAGAATCATCAGCAGACTCGAGGTGACGAACACCGGATTGTGGATGTCCATACCCTGGGCCGGATGTTGTCCTGACCGACCTTATAGTCAGTGTCATGGCGATTCGGCACGCTGTTCTGCGTTTCTGAGTGTTTATCGGTCTGGAGCGGTAATGCGCGAGACTGGCGCTGTGGCGCCAATGTGCCGCACGCCCGGAAATCACCACCTTGTGGCCGGGCCGTCAGCTCGACCACGGTGACCAGGAACCAGCGAGGACGACAAGAAACCGTTCGCCCAGAGACGCCCGACGAGGGCCGCAAAGTGCCTGGCTTTGACGGTGGATCGAGACTGACCACAGGAAACGGCGTCACCCGGGCGTCTCGGATCGTGGACTCG
>JASFVZ010000054.1:0-8555 GCA_050049565.1 Chromatiaceae bacterium
AGTGTCGCCGCCGAGGTCAGCGCGACGGTGGTCGAGGTGCCGGTGATCATCGGCGACCAGGTCGAGCCCGGCGACCTGCTGGTCCGCCTCGACTGTGCCCGATTTGAAGTGCAGCGCGATATCGCACGGGCGGCGCTCGCGCGCGCGGCCGCCCAGCGACGCTTCGCGCGACGGCAGCTCCAACGTACGCAGGATCTGCGGCGCAAAAACAGCATCAGCGAGGAACTGCTGGACCAGCGTGAAACCGAGTTGGCCGCCAGCGAGACCGATGTCGACAGCGCCGAGGCTGCGCTGCGTCAGAGCGAGATAGATACACGATCCTGCGAGGTGCGTGCGCCACTGGCCGGTGTGGTCGTCGAGCGGCATGTCAGCGTTGGCGATTACACGACGCCCGGCAGTCCGGTCGCCGATCTGGTCGCGGTAGCCGGGCTGGAGGTCAGCGTCCGGCTGCGGGCCGACCAGATCGCCACCTTCACCACCGCGCCGAGTTGGTCGTTCGTCGCCAACGGCCAGGTCTGGCCGCTCCAGTTGAGGACGGTCGTACCGGTACTCGACGCGCTGAGCAGAACACGCGAGGCCCGGCTGACCTTCGAGGACCGGGCCGCGATACCGGGTACGCCCGGCCGGATCAACTGGTCCGGTGACACACCACTGATTCCTGCCGGGTATATCGTCCGGCGCAAGGATGCGCTTGGCGTGTTCGTACTCGCCGGCCAGGAGGCACGTTTCATTCCGCTACCCGATGCCCAGGAAGGCCGCCCGGCACCGACCACGCTGCCGGCAACGACCCGCCTGATCAGCGAGGGACGCCAGCGCCTGAACGATGGCGAAGCGGTACTGGAATCGGACCCGGGAGCGACGGCCGAGTGACCTTCTTTCGCGCGCTGCTGCGCAATCATGTACTCGCCAACCTGACTTTCGTGCTCGTCCTCATCGTCGGGTCTTTGTCGTATCTGATGCTGCCGCGCCAGCAGGATCCGACGATCAACTTCAACTGGATCATCATCACTACGGTGCTCCCGGGCGCCTCGGCAAGGGACATCGAACAGAAGGTGACCGATCCGCTCGAAGACGCGTTGCGCCGCCTGCAGGACGTCGATTTCATGTCTTCGAACTCGCGGACCGGCATTTCCAGCATCCTCGTTCGGTTCGAGGACATCGACGTGCGGACCTTCGACAGGCGGATCGCGGACCTGCGGCGCGAGATCCAGAACGAACAGGACGACCTGCCGGAGGCCGCGGAAGACCCAACGATCCTGGAGATCACCAGCGCGAGCGGTTTTCCATCGGCCACGATCGCTGTTGTTGGGCGCGCCATGGACGAGAACCTCAGACGGCAGGCGTACAACATCGAGCAGGCGATAGAACGGCTGGAGGGTGTCGACCGCGTGGACACGACCGGGCTGTCGGAGCCGGAACTGCAGGTGTTGTTCGACCCGTCGCAGCTCGAAGACCTCGGCCTCAGTCCGAACCAGGTCGCCGACACGGTGAGTGCGTTCTTCCAGGACATTGCCGCCGGCGACAGCCGGGTCGGCAGGCAGAGCTGGCTGGTGCGTCTGGTCGGCTCCGACGCCGACCCGGGGCTGTTGGCGGCCCGCCCGGTCGTCGGGGCACCCGGCGAGATCCGGCTGGGTGACATCGCCCGCGTGGTGCGGGGCCGCACCGAGCCGAATGAACTGGCGAGCCACGACGGCCAACCGGCCGTCATGCTGTCGGTGGTCAAGCAGGCCGACGTCAACACGATCGAACTGGTCGACCGTCTCCAGGCCTACATCGTCGAGCGCAACGCCTTGCAGGCCACCACCGGGGTCAGCCTGGTACTGGTCGACGATCAGACCGTCGCGACCAAGAACGCGATAAGACTGATGCAGAACAATGCTGTCATCGGCCTCGTGCTGGTGCTGGTCGTCGCCTGGCTGTTTCTGGGTTCTCGCATAGCCCTGCTGACGGCGATCGGCATCCCCTTCATCCTCGCCGGGACATTCTGGATCCTGTCGATGACCGGCGAAACGCTCAATGTGATGGTGCTGCTCGGCGTGGTCATCGTGCTCGGCATGCTGGTCGACGATGCGGTTGTCGTTGTCGAAGGGGTTTACTACCGGCTGCGTCACGGCGCCGATGAGATGTCAGCGGTAATCGATGCGCTGAAAGAGGTCGCCGCCCCGGTGACTGCCGCCGTGCTGACGACGATGGCGGCGTTCGCACCCTTGATCCTTTTGCCCGGGATACTCGGTGACTTCATGCGTGTGGTGCCGATGGTCGTCGTCATCGCGCTGGCGATCTCGCTGATCGAGGCATTCTGGATGCTGCCGGCGCATGTCATCGCACTCGGCGTCAGTTTCGACCGTCCATCGCGTGTGCAGCGATTGCGGGTGCGCTTCACACATTGGCTGCAGATCCAGTACGTGCGGCTGTTGGTCCGGGCACTGCGGCATCGTTGGAAGACACTGGCGCTCGTGATGGCGCTGTTCCTGGGTGCCGTCGCAACCCTGGCCACCGAGCAGGTCAAGAGCGACTTCTTCGCCGCCGATAATGTGCGGCTCTTTTACATCAACGTCGAGATGCCGACCGAGACGCCGTTGCCGCTGACGCTCGAGAAGGTGCAGCAGATCGAGCGCGTGGTAAGGACCAAGCTCCGGGACGGCGAGGCCCGCGCGCTACTGACCTATGCCGGTGCGATGTTCAGCGACACCGACCAGCGGGTCGGCGAGCACCTGGGGCAGATCATGATCGGACTCAACCCGAAGACCCCTGAGCTGCGTACCGTCGACGAGATGATCGACGCGATGCGCGACGACATCGTCCCGATCCCCGGCCCCGTGCAGACCGCCTTCCTGCGCATCAGCGGCGGTCCGCCGACCCAGAAACCGGTCAGCATCAAGGTGCGCGGCGACGACTACGACGAGATCGCGGCAGCCGCGGAAGAGATCAAGACACTGATGCGCGGAATCGAAGGGCTGAAAGACATCGAAGACGATGCCGCCCGGGGCCGGTCCGAGCTCGTGGTGACCTTCGACGCCGATGCGATCAATCGCGCCGGCCTCAATCCCGCCGACATCGGCCGCACACTGCTGTTGCTGGTCGACGGCATCGTCGTCGCCGACATGCGGGATGCCGGCGAGAAGCTCGAGGTCCGTGTGCAATCGGATCGGGAGCCGGAACAGGACATCGCGGAGATTCTCGGGTTTCGCGTGCCAATCAGTGACGGTGGCAGCATCGCGCTGGCTGACCTGGTCAAAACGACCCGGCAGCAAAGCCTGGGTAACATCCGCCACTACAACTTTCGACGCGCCATTACCGTCGAAGCCGACATCGACAGTGCGTTGACCGACACGCTGACCGCGAATGCCCGGATCATGGCGGCCTGGGAGGAACTGCAGCCTCGCTACCCCAACCTGGATCTCGACTTCTCCGGGGAACTCGACGATATCCAGGAGAGCCTCGACGCGATCCTGATCCTGTTTGTCTTCGGCGTAGGCGTGATGTATGCCATTCTCGGCACCCAGTTCCGCAGCTATTGGCAGCCGCTGATGATCCTGTCCACCGTGCTGATGGCATTCACCGGCGTGACCTTCGGGTTGCTGGTCTCCGGCAACCCGCTGAGCCTCTACACCCTCTACGGTGTCGTGGCACTCGCGGGCATCGCGGTCAACGCGGCGATCGTCTTGATCTCCGCCGGCAACCGCCGCCTCGCCAGCGGCATGAGCGTGCTGCATGCGACCATCTATGCCGCCAGGCGTCGCGTGATACCGATCCTGATCACGTCATTGACGACCATCGCGGGCCTGTTCTCGCTGGCCACCGGCCTGGGCGGCGAGTCGTTGATCTGGGGGCCAGTCGCGACGGCAATCGTCTGGGGGCTGGCCTTTTCGACGGTGCTGACGCTGATCGTGATTCCCCTGTTGTACCGGCTGTTCATGACCCGCAGCCACCTGGTGGAGCCCGGCACATCACACTGACGGCGATGGCGCCGACGCCAGCGACTATGCTTGGCGGAGGTCGGCGCGCACCGTGTGCGGCCGATGTCCCGTTGCCAGCCGCGGTGAACTTCGCCAGCCATGTCAGAACAAGTCGGTAGCTTTCTCTTCACCACACTCGAACTGTTTGCTGCCGTCTTCGTGTTTTTTATCGGCAGCCTGGCGCTCTGGGCGATCGGGGCCTACATCCTCGATGTCACCCAGACCCGGCATGCGATCCGGCGCAACTACCCGGTCATCGGTCGCTTTCGCTACTTCTTCGAGCATCTTGGTGAGTTCTTCAGACAGTACTTCTTCGCGATGGACCGCGAGGAACTGCCGTTCAACCGCGCCGAGCGCTCCTGGGCCTACCGCGCGGCAAAAGACCTCAACAACACGGTCGCTTTCGGCTCGACCCGTGATTTGACCCGGCCCGGGACGGTCGTCTTCGTCAATTGCGCCTTTCCGACACTCGGCGAGGATGCCGTACCGCCGCGGCCGGTCACGATCGGTGAAGACTGCCCGACCCCGTACACGACGGCATCACTGTTCAACATCTCCGGTATGAGCTACGGCGCGATCTCGCGACCCGCCGTCCTGGCGCTATCGAGCGGAGCGAGAAAGGCCGGGTGCTGGATGAACACCGGCGAGGGCGGGCTGTCGCCGTACCATCTCGAAGGTGGCTGCGACATCGTGTTTCAGATCGGTACCGCGAAGAACGGCGTGCGCGATCTCGAAGGCAATCTCAGCGATCAGAAACTGCGCGAGGTCGCCGCCCATCCTCAGGTCAGGCTGTTCGAGATCAAGCTCAGCCAGGGTGCCAAGCCCGGCAAAGGGGGCATGCTGCCCGGCGCGAAGGTCAACGAGGAAATCGCCCGCATCCGCGGCATCGAGGTCGGCGAGAACGCCTTCAGCCCGAATCGTCATCCCGACATCCGCAACAATGATGATCTGCTCGACATGATCGAACGGATCCGTGCAGTAACCGGCAAGCCGGTCGGCTTCAAGACCGTGATCGGTTCACCCCGGATGCTCGACGACCTGTTCACGGCGATCCACCGCCGTGGCGGCGGCTCGGCACCCGACTTCATTACCGTCGACGGTGCCGAGGGCGGCACCGGGGCCGCGCCTATGCCGTTGATCGACGCGGTGGGCCTGCCGTTGCGCGAGGCACTGCCGATCGTCGTCGACAAACTGACCGAGTATGGCCTGCGTGACCGGGTCAAGGTGATCGCGTCCGGCAAGCTGATCAACCCCAAGCAGGTCGCCTGGGCCATGTGCCTCGGTGCCGATTTTTCGGTCACCGCCCGGGGATTCATGTTCGCGCTCGGCTGCATCCAGGCACTGCAGTGCAACAAGAACACCTGCCCGACCGGCATCACGACGCACGATGCGCGCCTGCAGCGTGGCCTGCATCCGCCGGACAAGGCCGAGCGCGTCGCCGCGTACGCGCGCAATATGATCAAGGAAGTCGGCATGATCGCCCATGCCTGCGGGGTCCGCTCACCGAGCGAACTCAACCGCGGTCATGCGCGGGTGATCCAGGCGAATGGCCTGTCGGTCGGGCTTGATGAACTGCACCCGCCACCCCGCCTACGCGCGGCGCGGGCAAGCCATCAGGAGTCCGTTTCTTCCGTATCCTAGCGGGCTGCTTGGCAAGTTCGGTAATACCCAGCCAGTCCACAAACGGCATCGGCAAGGCTCGCGAGCGAAGGACTGGCGTTCGACGACACAGTAGTTCGTCTTACCCAATTCAAGCGAGCGAAACACCGGCGATCGCGTTTGTGGGCCGGCCCGAAGGGCGCCCCGCTACCTCATCGGCCGCTCCTTCGACGGCCTCGAACACCGCGGTGCGGATCGCCGCCTCGATCAACATGGCCAGTTCGCTGCGATGCGCCTCGGAAATGCTGTCGCGTACGCAACTAACTCGTCGTCGGCTACTCAGCGCCCCGGTCGGAACAGACCGCCCAACCCGCGTTCGTCAAGCGCCCGTTCGACGAAGCCACGCACCTGCGCCGGATCCTCCATGCGCAGCGCCGCATGCAGCAGCTGCCGGGCCCGGGACACGCTGAAGCTCCGTACGACCCATTTGACCTTCATCAGGCTGCCGGCGCTCATGCTCAGGCTGTCGACGCCGAGCCCCATCAACAGGGCGGTCGCCATCGGATTACCGGCCAGTTCGCCACAGATGCCGACCGGCCGGTTGAACAGGCGGGCGCCGCGTACGACCTGCTCGAGGGCGCGCAGCACGGTCGGGTGCAGATCGTCATAGAGTCCGGCGACCCGGGTGTTGTTGCGATCGACGGCCAGCAGATACTGGGTCAGGTCGTTGGTGCCGACCGAGATGAAATCGACGCGGCGCGCCAGTTCCTCGATCATGAAGACCGCCGACGGCACTTCGACCATCACACCGATCGGCGGCATGCGCACCGCATAGCCTTCCTCCTCGAGTTCGTCGCAGGCCCGCGTCAGCAGCAGTTTCAACTCGTCGACTTCGGCAACGCCGGTGATCATCGGCAGCATGATCCGAAGATTGTCGAGATCGACCGCCGCGCGCAGCATCGCCCGAACCTGGGTGAGGAAGATCTCCGGGTGATCCAGCGAGATGCGTACCCCGCGCCAGCCCAGGAACGGGTTCTGCTCGACCACCGGAAAATACGGCAGCGGCTTGTCGCCACCGATGTCGAGGGTCCGGAGGGTCACCGGGCGCGGCGCAAAGGCCTCGAGCACGCGCCGGTAGTTCAGCACCTGGACCGATTCCGCGGGGAAGCGGTCGCGCACCATGAACGGCAGCTCGGTGCGGTAGAGCCCGATCCCGGCGAACTCCTCGCTGTTGTGGTTCCCGGTCTCGTGGACCAGTCCGGTATTCAGAAAGAGCGGGAAGGCCACGCCGTCGGTGGATTCGGGCGGCAGCCCGCGGACCGTCTCGGCCTCGGCGGTCAGCGCCCGCTCCTCGTCAGCGAGCCGTTCGTACTCGACCTTGACCGACGCGGCCGGCGACACGTACACCCGTCCGCGATAGCCGTCGATCACCAGTTCACGGTCGTTGATTCGATTGACCGGCAAGTCGGTCACACCCATCACCGCCGGCACACCCATCGCCCGGGCGAGAATGGCCACGTGCGAAGAACTCGAACCGGATGCCGCGACGATCCCGACCAGCCGGTCCTTCGGGACCTCGGCCAGCTGGACTGCGCTGACCTCGTCACCGACCAGGATGGTCTCGGCCGGGTAGTCCTGCTTGTCCGGGCTGCCGCTCTGCAGGTGGGTCAGGATACGCCGGCCGAGATCACGGATATCCGAGGCGCGCTCGCGCAGATAGCTGTCATCCATCGCCTCGAAGACCTGCGCGTGGGCATGGATACTCTCGCGCAACGCACCGGGTGACCATTGCCCCTGCTCGATCAGGCCGAGCGTCTGGGTCACCAGGGAGTCGCTGCCGAGCATCATCAACAGCGCATCGAACAGCGCATGGTCTTCCGCCGGGATCTCGCCGCTGAGGCGGTCCTTGAGCTGCTGCAGGTCATCTTCGACCGCGGCCACGGCTTCGAGGAAGGCGGCCCGCTCGGCTTCGATGTCTTCGATCTTTCGATCCGGTATCGCGTCCAGATCCGCCAGGCGGTAGGCAACGACACCACGCCCTATCGCGACGCCGGTACTCGCCGCCCGGCCCGCGAGGAACCGATCGACCTTGCCGGACACCCTGAGCGAATCCAGTTCGCCGCTCGCCCGGGCATGGGTGATCGCACCGGCCAGCTGCGCAGCCAGCGTGAACAGAAAGGTGACCTCGTCGTCGCTGAACTCACGCTCGGCCACCTGGCGCACGACCAGCACCCCGAGCACCTTACGATTCTGAATGATCGGCACGCCGAGAAAGCCCCGGTACTGGGTCTCGCCGGTCTCGGTGACGTGCAGGTAACGCGGATGCGACAGGGCATTGCCGACGTTCAGCGGCTCGGCCCGTTCAGCCACCAGGCCGACAAGTCCCCGGCCGATCGGCAGCGCGACCTTGCCGACTGAGTCGGCGTTCAAACCGTTGGTGGCCGCCAGGACGTGGGCGCGCTGCTCGGCATCGGTGAGGTAGACGGAACAGACATCACAGGCGATGGCCTGCTTGACCAGGTCGACGATCGTCTCCAGCGCCTTTTCGAGATCCGGCGCTGCATTGACCTCCTTGACGATGCGTCGCAGGGTATCGAGCATCGATCCCATCATGCGGGATGGCCAACCCGACCGGCACCGGTCCGGCTCGGGTCAGACGTCGATTCCACCGTGGCGCTCAACGGCGCTGTTGCCGCAGGTAGTTCGCCTGCGGCCGCGACGGTGCACCATCCGGAAAGAGTATCGGCGCCAGTTCCTCGAGCGCGCGCTCGTAGACCTTGCGCTTGAAGTAGATCACCTCGCGCACCGGCTGCCAGTACTTGACCCAGCGCCAGCTGTCGAACTCCGGCTTGGCACATGAATCCAGGCAGAAGTCGTTCTCGCTGCAATTCACCCGCAGCAGGAACCAGCGCTGCTTCTGGCCGATGCAGACCGGGTGGGAATTGCGGCGAATGAAGCGCTTCGGCAGACGATAGCGCAACCACTTGTGCGTCGATC
>JASFVZ010000345.1:0-3699 GCA_050049565.1 Chromatiaceae bacterium
AGGCCACGGTGACCTGCGCCACGGTGTTACTACCGCCCGCGCCTCCACCAGGGCGGAGGCGGTGGCGGCGCCGAAGGTCGCTGACCCGCCGCCGGGTATGGCCCAAAGGTACGCTGAAGATCGTCGCGCCACATCCTGAAGCGTGCCTCCTGGTGTTGACGGAAGACACCGCGTTCGCGCTCCTGTGAACGGGTGAAACGCTGAAGTTGCGTGCGCTGGTAGGCCGCGAAGCGTTCCTGCTCGGTCTGCTGCTGCAGCATGAACGCCTGCCGGTTGCGTTCCTGGTGGGCATTGAAGCGTTCATACTCGCGCTGCATCCAGTCAGCGCCCGCGCTGGCAGTCGTCGAGACAGGGTCGGCATTCGGCTGCTCGGCGTCGCGCACGGCCGTCTCACCCGGATTTTCCGGTTCGGCGGGTGAGGTACTGCGACCGGAACTGTTGTCGTCCAGGGGTCCTTCATTGCCTGGAAAAGGCTTGGACAGGACATCGGTGATCTTGTCGAGCAACGAGTCGTCGTCATCGTCGTCAGTGAACACGACCGGCGTTTCAGGCGGGGCCTGAGACTTTGTTTCGGTGCCGGGTAAGGGCTGGCTGAGAATCTCGGAAAGCTTGTCCAACCAGTTATTATTGCTCATGGTTACAACTCCAAGGCCATGTCTATTTCTTGATGAGACGAACCACCCAGATCAGGAACAGGGCGCCAATCAGCGCCACGACGAAGGTGGCGACAAGCCCCCCGTCGCCGGACAGTCCGATCAGCGACAGTCCGTAGCCGCCGACAACTGCGCCGAGTATTCCGAGTACCAGATCACCCAACAGACCGCCGGGCGATTTTCCGCCCATGAGCTTCTGTGCCACGAATCCGGCGGCAGCACCGATAATCAACCAAACGATAAGGGCCCAGACAGGCATCGCGATCTATCTCCCGTAAACAGCATCAGAGACTGGTCCTGAACCAGCGTTGGACGGATCGCAATCTAACAGGGATTGGCGCGCGACATATTCCGAGGACTATCAGCAACGGCGATTCCTGCTGTGGTGCTTTGACGTCGCGCCTGGACGCGACGGTTCTTCTCCACGAAATCCGGTAGGCAGCCTGCCATTCGTTCACTCTTCGGAGTTCTATGGCAGCGGCACCAGCAACGTCATCGCTACCGTTGAGTAGCAGGAAGAGCTGGCCAACCCTTGCTCGGACGGCAGCCTTCTCTGCGTGGGGCCCGTCGGAACAGCCACCGCCCCCGGCTGCTGGCCGGGAGTTTTCTCGTGGGTCCCCAGGCAAGGACGGACAAATCCTGTGTCGGGTCGACGGCCATCCGCCGGGCCGTGGCATCGGCCGCCAATCCGGGGTGCCCGCACGGGCTGCGGGGTTGCCTGGCCTGACATCGGCAACATGATGCGGGCATGCGTATACCGCGAACTTCGCATCCTCTCTATGAATGATCTCGCCGCACCTGATCCTCCGCGTTCCTGCTGCGCCGGCCCTGTCTTCGGCGCATATCTTCTGGTCGCGCGTACAGCACTCCTCATTGTCCTGGCCGGGCTGCTGAGCGGCGAGGCTGTCGCCCGTGGCTTTTCGCTGGGGTTCATCGGGCAGACCGGGTTCGAGACGGGCTATGCCTATCAGGGAACACAGGTGGGTGGTCTGTCCGGGATCGACTACGACGCCGCCGCAGATCGTTATTTCGTCATCAGTGACGACCGGTTCAACGAGCCCCCGCGCTTCTATACCGTCGAGATCGATCTCTCGGACGGCGCGCTGGACGACGGCGATGTCCGGTTCAGCGGCGTGACCTTGATCGAAGACACCAACGGTAAGCGTTTCTCGCGTGGCGCGACAGACCCTGAAGCCATCCGTTTCGACCCCGACTCCGGCAGGCTCTTCTGGGCCAGCGAGGGGAATGTCGGAACAGACGTCAACCGGTTCATCCGCGGCATGACGACGGAGGGCGCCTATGATGGCCGCTTCGTCTTCCGGGTTCCCCGCAGCTTTTTCCCGTCGCGCGACGGTTCCGCCGGAGTCCGCGACGGTCTTTCCTTCGAGAGTCTTGCCCTGTCCACGGATCGCAAGACCCTGTATACGGCCACCGAGGACGCGCTGATACAGGACGGCCCCGGGGTCAGCCTGTCGAATGGCAGCTCGGTGCGTGTCCTTCAGCTGGACCTGGCCTCGGGCAAGCCGCTGGCGGAGTTTGTTTACGAGGTCGACCCGGTGCCGTCGTCCCTGATTCCCATCGGTAGGTATGGCACCAATGGGCTGGTCGAGCTACTGGCCCTCGACGAGACGGAGTTTCTGGCCGTTGAACGCGGTTTCTCGATCGGATCCGGCTACACGGCGAGGGTGTACAGAACCAGCATCGCGGGTGCATCCAACCTGCTTGGTGGCACCGGCATTGTCGGGCCGGGCATCGAGGCGATGGGCAAAGCGCTGGTTCTGGATCTCGATGAGCTCGACATCCCGCTCGACAATATCGAAGGCATCACGCTTGGGCCCATACTGCCCAATGGGCGGCGGTCACTGATCCTGGTGTCGGACAACAACTTCAGTTCGAGGCAGCAAACGCAGTTCCTGGCTTTCGAGATCATCGAACAAGCGACCGTGCCTGTGCCGGCGCCGCTTCTGCTCATCGGCCTGGGGATCCTTGCCATCACGTCGCTACGGATCCTTTCCGCACCATCCTACCCCTGCAGCTCCAGGTCGAGTTGAAGAGTGAGACACTTGTCGTCATAATTACGACAAGTGTCACATTTTCTGCACGAAGGCAAGCCGATGACCACCCAAAAACGTGCCGCCAAGCGAGTGATCCGGAAGGGCGACCTACCGGTGGGCGCGGCGGGCAAGGCCAAGAAGAAGCGTGCGCCCGTTAAGGCCCTGCGGGTGGATTTTCGCCGTCAGGGACGTGAAGATCAGTTCGCGCACGTGAGAAAGCTCTTGATAGGTCGCGCGAAGGCAAAGACCGACGACCCGGTGGAACTGATTCGCGACGGGTTGCCCCTGGAGAGTATCGAGCGAATACAGGCCCACCTGGCGCTTGCCGACGAGCAGCCGATACTGAAGCTGCTCGGGATGTCGAAACGTACCTACCAACGTCGATTGAAAGACGGCAAAGGACTGGACGCGGTCGAGTCCGATCGCCTGTACCGTCTGGCAAAGATCGAGGCGCGCGCTGCGGAGGTCTTCCGGGACGATGCCGTTGCTGTCGACTGGTTGCGTACCGAAAACCGGGCATTGGGCGACGAGCCGATCAACCTGCTGGACACTGAGGCCGGCACCGATATGGTCGAGCGCGCGCTGACCCGGATCGAGCACGGCGTATTCGCGTGATGCGCCTTTGGCGGATCACGACGAACCGTCACGCCGCGACCGCCTTCTCCGGCACCGGAAGCCGGTACGCCGGTGGCCGTTGGACTCCGCCCGGCCGACTGGCGGTCTACACCGCTCAGCATGCGTCGACCGCCGTGCTCGAAGCACTGGTGCACATGGAGCCCGCGCATTTTGGCAACAATTTCGTACTGATTGCGGCCGACCTGCCGGATGAAACCGGGATGGAGAAACTGGCATCCGATGATCTGCCTGCCGATTGGCGCAGTCGTTTCGAGGACAGCGAGCTCCAGCAGGTCGGCTCGGACTGGTTGGATCGCGCGGCAAGTGTTGCACTGCTGGTTCCGTCTGCGGTCGTGCCTGCAGAACACAACGTCATT
>JASFVZ010000346.1:0-3695 GCA_050049565.1 Chromatiaceae bacterium
CCTGCTGCCCGAGTTCGTAGCCTGCTTCAAAGAGAAACACCCGGGCATTCATATCAAGTTACTCAACGAGACCGGCCGCGACGGCCTGGCGAAACTACGCTCAGACGAGGCCGATTTCGCGGTCGGACCGATGCTCGAGGGCCAGGACGACCTGCAGTTCAAACCGCTGTTCTCGTTCGAGCCGGTACTGATCGTCCCGCCCGATCACCCGTTGGCCCGGCGCAATCACGTGACCCTCGAGGACATCAGCCCCTACGGCCTGATCCTGCCCCCGCGGCAGCTCAACCATTGGCGCACGGTGGATCTGGTGTTTGAGCAGCACGGCGTCCCCTACAGTGTCGTGCTCGAAGCCGGCGGCTGGGAGGTCATCAAGAAGTACGTCGAGCAGGGTATGGGTATCTCAATCGTCAACGAGATCTGCCTGACCGGAAAAGAGAAGCTCGCCGTGATCCCATTGGAGGGCTATTTCCCGCGTCGCACCTATGGCGCGGTCACCCGTCGTGGCAAGTTCCTCACCCCGCCGGCCGAGGCCTTCCTCAAGGCGATGTCGACCCTGCAATGCAAGCTGCCATACAAGCTCGCCGTTGCGCACAGCCGCGATGACCTGATCGACCCGGGGACACTCGATCCACGCCATATGCCGACCAACATCGACGACCTCGAGTAGCCACCACGCCCGTTGATCTGACACATTCCGTGGCATCATCAAAGACCTTCGTACACTGATTCGGAGCGGATCGCTTGGAGCTGTTCGTCTACGGAACGCTGATGGTGCCTGCGGTGATGCGGGGGGTCTGTGGTTACACCGATGTCGGGATGCCGGCACAGCTTCGAGGTTATCGCCGCAGACTGATCCGAGGCGAAGTCTACCCGGGGATCGTCAGCGATCCCGCGGAAACGGTCGAAGGTCTCGTCTATCACGGCGTCACCTCGCAGCAGATCGCGCTGCTCGACGCCTTCGAGAGCGATTTCTACGAACGACGTGTGGTGAGTGTAAGTACCCGAGGCACCGACCTGTCAGCCGAAGCCTACGTGCTGCACGAGGCGCATCTTGCGTTGCTGAGTGACCGGCCGTGGTCGCTGTCCCAATTTCACGCGGAGGGTATCCACCGTTTCACCGGTGAATACCGCGGCTTCGCGCGGGTGGCAGCGGGGACGCAGGACGATGACTGACGTCGAGCCCGGGATTCAGGGTCGCGATGAGAACCGGCCGGCACTCCAGGTCGCCTGTCTTCACCCGCACAGCCGTCGCGCGGCTTTGGTTTCGACGACGGGGGCGCACTGCACTGTCTGGCGCAGTAACCGCAGGCCGCGCCAGAACGAGGACGCAGACGGGGTGCAGTATGTCGAATATGTGGTCAAGTACCCGCGTGACCAATACCAGCCGACCGATGCGCGGATCCTGGCTCGACAGCATCGCGAGTTGCGCGATCGGCTCGGCGACATAGCGCCTCCGGCGCTGTTCGTTGTGGCGAGCATCGATGATCAGCCCAATCTGTTCGTGATCGCGCATGCGGTGGATATCTGGTTCAACGTCGCCAATCCCTCCAACCGGGAAGAAGCGATCGGGCTGCTGGGGGAGAATCCGATCGCACGCAAACAATTGCGGACCTTCGTCGAGCAGGCGCACCGCTGGCGTGAAGGTGCGAATCCCCGGGTCATCGACCTCTATGGCCTGGATAATCTCGTCATGGATAACCGACGGCACATCCGTTACATCGACAGCTACTATGTGTTCTTTTTCGAAGACATGCTGCACCTGCTCGGCGGAGAGAGAGATTACGAACTCGAAGAGAAGATCAGCGTGTCTTTAAAGCGCCTGACCTACCTCGAAAACGTCCTCGACGTGGCCGAACGCCAGGCCAGCGGATCCGACTGACCGTTGGCCGCGTGAGCCGCCAACGCTTCGTGACCGCGTTGATCCGCGTCGGCATGGCGGGGGTGCCGGCGTCGGAAACCGAACACCTGTTAAAGCAGCCAGTAGGTGACTATGACTGCGCACCGGGAGCCGCAGCCGTTCAGCGCAGTCCCAGGTTGCTAAACTCCCAGTCATGACAGATCGACACTACTGGTATTCCGTCCGGCACTTCGTGCTCGCGCTCTTGCTCTGGTTCAGTGCGCCGATCTCGGCGCAGAGCCCCGGCTATGAGCCGATGCACAACGCCATCGGTGATAGCAGCTGGTGGTGGGACAGTGGCTGGTGGGAAGAAGGACGTATTCCAGAGCCCGTCAATCACGCCGTTGAAACCCGCTGGCTCGAGTACCCGAATGGCGACGTGTCGGTCCCGGCGCTGCTGGCCTATCCGGCGGACGGGAAGCGCTACCCGGCGGTTCTATATCAACACGGCCGCCGCGGTCTCGACGAGTTGATCCAGCTGCAGGTCAAGCGACTTGCAGCGCGTGGTTTCGTGGTTCTGGCGCCCGATGTCTTCAGCGGGCGCTTCATTGAAACGATGCCGATCGAGCACGACTACGACACCGAAAAGGACGTGGTTGCCGGCATCGACGTCCTGCTCGCACAGCCCAACCTGAGCACCGAACGGGCCTGCCTGGCGTCGCATACCCGGGGCGGCTACCTGACGCTGAAGGCGGCAACGACCCATGGTACCCAGGGTTCCAAGGTTGCCTGTTATGTGTCCTGGTATCCGCATCTACAGGACCCCAACGCGCCGGAACCGATGCAGGTGTACCGGTATGCGACGGAGGCCGACCAGCTCGTGATACCGGTGCTGGTATTCATCGGTGAAGAGGAGCAGTACCAGCGGCGGCGCTCAATTGAGACCGCAATCCGGTCGCTGCAGGATGCCGGCAAGGACGCCCGACTCGTGATCTACCCGGGCGTCGGGCGCGGCTTCGATTTCCGCCCGCCGCATGTCCGGACCCTGGCGGACGATCTGGCGTCACAGGACGCGCTGCAGCGAGCGGCACGCTTCATGCGCCGCCACCTGACGGAGTGACTGAACCACAGGTCGGCGTCAGCGCCCGACAGTCCGCATCCCACGATTGCTGTTGGCGGAGCAGGCAACGAGGTCCTTGGTATACCGACGATCATCGCGCGGTGCGACATTCCTCGACGCATTGCTCGAGCAGGTTGTCACAGCCCGAGGTGTGAGCCGCGTTCGCACACTCCGCAGCGACCTCGCGTTCGCAGCGCGCATGGATGCCCGCACACTCGGATTCCTGGGACACCTGGCCCCAGACCAGCAGCTTTCCGACATCGGACATGCAGTCCTCGTAGCGCGCTTCGCATTCGCCGGCGCGCTCCTTTAGACAAAGTGCCTCACTACGGACAACGGTGGTTTCGCGGCAGTGTTGATACGCTTCTTCGCAGCGTCCCAGGCAGGCGGCCTGACCGCCATTGCGATCTGCATGCGCTTGCTGTTCCTGTTCCCTCGGTTGCAGCGCATGCAGACGCTGACGCTCGATCTCGGACTCTGCTCCCGGCAGCCAGTCGGTTCCTGGCGCGATCACACGGACAGACTCGACATGGCGCAGCGCGGTGTCGAAGGCGTTTCTCGAGATCGCGTCTTCGACCAGACCGTGGTAACGCTCCACGATCGCCTGCAACCCTTCGAGGGCGCGTGTGTTCTCGGGGTCGATTTCCAGGACCTGTCGGTACCGCTCGTAGGCGTTGTTGCCCGCGGGGCGAGTCAATCGCAACTCGGCCAGGTCGGTCTGAGCGCGGTCGAGCAGAT
>JASFVZ010000055.1:0-8519 GCA_050049565.1 Chromatiaceae bacterium
ATGGCACCGTGAAATACACGCCGAACGCGGACTTTAACGGTCTCGACACCTTCACCTACACCAATGCCGATGGCGAAACCGCGACGGTGACGGTGGACGTGAATGCGGTAGCCGATACGCCGGATGTCACCTTCTCGCCGGACCAAGTCAACGTCAGCGTCACACCCCAATCAATTTCGCAGACCATCGGCGCAGTAGTCGGCGACGAGGCTGGTGACGACAACATCGGTGGCTCAGGGATCAGCTACGTTGACGGCACCACGGCCGAACTGGATTTCGGCTCGCTGTTTGCTGACGTGACAGTCCATGTCGTATTCGATGTGACGATCAATGGTAGCTGGAACTTCGACGGGGCCAGCGGCAACTACGATGACTATTGGGAGGTGCAGGCCGACGGGAGCCCGGTCGCACGATTCTTCTACAACGCCAACATCACGGAAGACTTCAATCCCGATCGTACGACGCCGACCGGCGATGCAGAGGGATCGCCCAACGAGTTGGGTGGTGGGGACAATTATAGCTATGGCTCGCCGCAGTCCAGCGAGAACAGCAATATGAACTATACCCACGACACACCGGAGGTTGCCGTTACCCTCGATAGCGATGGCAAGGCCGTCCTGCAGTTTGCCGGCTCTACGACATCGACGACCGAGACCGCAACCATCAACAGCGCCACGGTGGCTTTCGACGAATACACCTACGACATACCATTCTCCGCTTCGCTTGTCGACCTCGATGCCAGCGAGGCGTTGAGTCTGACGCTGGCCGGGGTTCCGACCGGGGCGTCGCTCGGCGATATTGCCATCTCGAATGGTTACACGCTCAATGAGTTGACACCCGGCGAGTACGCCATCGAAGGTGGTGACGGACAAACGGCGGATACGATGTTGAGTCTTACGGTGTTGGCGCCGAAAGATATCCCCCCGGTATTCGATCTTTCCCTTGAAGCCGTAGCCACAGAGTCCGACGGGTCCACGGCGTCGAGGTCGGTCACGATCGGGATAGACGGTACGACCGTCGCACCGGTGGCGATTGATCTGCACAACGACGGTATTGAATACCTGGCTCGCGACGCCGGCGTGGTCTTCGAGGACCAGGCCACCGGTGAAGCGATGGCGACGGCCTGGGTTGGCTCGGATGACGGTCTGCTGGTGATCGACGAAAATCGCTCCGGAACCGTCGATGGGGTCCATGAGTATGTGTTCACGCGCTGGTCCGAAACGGCCGAGACGGACATGCAGGCGATCGCGGAGGTGTTCGACACCGATGGTAACCAGATACTGGATGCCAACGACGAGGCATGGGAGCAGTTTGCAGTCTGGCAGGACGCTGACTCGGACGGCACGACGGATGCCGGCGAGATGCGCTCGCTCGACGATCTCGGGATCAAGAGTATCTCGCTCGACTACAACGATGGCAGTAGATCGGGCGTTGAAGCCGACGGTGACGTGGTTGTGCATGGTCAGTCGGACGTAACCTGGACCGATGGCAGTGTCACCACCGCTGAGGACGCGAGTTTTGCAGTCAACTCGTTGGACGGTGGCAATGACGGAATGGCTGATGACCTGCTTGTCCATGACGATATCCCGTCGGCGATCGGCCCCAGCTATGGCTCCGGCGCCTTGTTCATCGCCGCCGACAACCCGGGCTCGGTATCGCTGGCGTCCGGGACCAGGGATCTCAGCATCAGCGCAGAGGATGTGCTGACCTTCGCCGATGCCAGCGACACACTGTTCGTTGATGGCGACAACAGCAATTCGCTGTCACTCGATGCCGGTTCCTTACAGCTTGCTCCGGATCAGAGCGTGGCACCGGAAGGCTACCGGCTGTACGAGGGCTTAGGAAGCGAGTTCGAGAACGTCAAGCTGTTCGTCGCCGACGAGGTCGCGGTGGTCTAAAAGATCTAGTCGCGGCTAAGCCGTCGGTTCGGAATCCGCCGGGAAACCCGGATTGCCAGCTATTCGGACCACGCCTGCGATACGAGCAGACGCGGTCCGGATGAAGCCCTTTTCGCTGGCGGTCCGCGCCATGCCGGCCGCATAGGTGCGGCAGGCCCTGCCGATCGAGATGCCAGTCGCGAGCTCCCTGGAAAGAGGTGTTTGGTGCTGCCACCAGCGGTGGTCAGCGCGATCCGCGGATACCGTGCCGAATCACCGGTCCAGCCCGCGCGGCCAATCCGCGCTCCGGTCAAGGCAGTCTGGCCCGGACCCCACCGGGGCCCGCCCTGTCAGATTGATCAGGATGGCGGGGCCTTCTTCCGGTCGACGCAGGAGGTCGTGCTGCAGGGGTCGATCTGACCGCGGCCGGTACGATGAGCGACCAGGACATCATCGCCGACCTGCTGACGAACAACAACCTGATCACCGACTAATGCGGCAGCAACTCGGCGACAGACGTCGCCTTGATTGTTTCGGGTGTTTCTGCGCGTGGATCAGGTCCAGACACAGCGCAGCGGGCCACCATGAATTTTCAGGATTCGTGGTGTCTGCCGATCTATTCTGGTGATGGAGAAGCAAAGAATCCTTACGGGCTTAGCGCTGCCGACGGCGGCCGTCGGTCTGCTCGTTTGCGTCCTGGTAGCGCCGTCCTTGGCTGCGACGCTGCCTGATGTGGTGCGGGAGGCATTGGGAACCAACCCGGACGTCGCCGAGGCGCGCAACCAATGGCTGGCGCGCCGCGAAGAGGTGCGCGAGGCAGAGGGTGGTTTTCTTCCCAGCCTCGATCTCAACGCGGGTATCGGCTACGAGTACACGGACAGCCCCGGCACGCGCGCTGCCGCCAATGGTTCCAAGGAATTGACGCGCAGGGAGCTGGGGTTGACCGTGCGCCAGATGCTGTTCGACGGATGGGGGACGCGTAGCGAGGTGCAGCGGCAGCAGGCACGTGCCAACTCGGCGGCGGCCCGCCTGCTCGCGGTCGGCGAATCGACGGCCCTGAGCGCGACCGTGGCCTATGTCGATCTCGGCAGGTTCGGTTCACTCAAGGGTATCTCCGAGGAAAGCCTGGCGACCCATCTCCGGATCGCAGACCAGATCCGGTTGCGCAGTGAGGCTGGTGTGGGGCGTCGCGCCGATCTCGAACAGGTAATATCGCGGGTAGCGCTGGCCGAGGTCAACCTGGTCGCCGCGGAGGTCAACCTCGAAGACGCCCGCACCACGTTCCAGCGTGTCGTGGGCCGCCTGCCAGTCGATCAGTCAGTCTCTCTTGATGGCCTGCAACCCGACAGTCTGCCTGCGTCCCGTGATGTGTTGCTCGAGATTGCGCAGGCCCACAATCCGATCCTGGCCGTGGCGGCGGCCGATATCGACGCGGCCAAGGCGCAGGCGGCAGCGGCCCGCCAGTTCGACATGCCGAGATTCGATCTGGAGATCGGCGGCAACCTCAACGATGACATCGACGGTATCCAGGGTGATGTCAACGATCTGAGCGCGATGGTGCGGATGCGATACAACCTCTACCGCGGGGGCTCGGATTCTGCCCGAAAGCGGGCGACCGCGATCAACGTCAACGAGGCCCGGGATGTACGTGACCGGTCGGTACGCCAGCTCGAAGAGACCATCCGGCTGGCGTGGGCCGCACTGCGGGCGACCGATGCCCAACTCCCGCTGTTGCGACAACAGGTCGATGCCGCGCTGGCGACCCGTGACGCGTACGAGATGCAGTTCAACATCGGTCAACGTACCCTGCTGGATGTATTGAACGCCGAAAACGAGGTCATTCAGGCGCGCCAGGACGTGGTCAATACGCGTGCCGACAACCTGTTGGCGCAGTACCGCTTGCTTGAAGCGATGGGCGCACTGGTCGATGAGCTCGGTGTCGGAGAGGCCTTGGCAATGGACCCGGGCGGCAGGTGATGCTTTGCTTGGCCGTCGGCTGGCCAGCTACAGAATGTAGCGTGTCAGGTCCTCGTCTTCGGCCAATTCTCTGAGATTCTTATCGACGTAAGCGGCGTCGACCGTGATCTTCCTGCCGCTGTAGGTCGGTGCCATGAAGGACACCTCCTCGAGCAGCCGCTCCATCACGGTGTGCAGTCGGCGTGCACCGATGTTCTCTGTCTTCTCGTTGACGTGCCAGGCGATTTCCGCGATCCGTCTTATCCCATCGTCGTCAAACGACAGCTCGACGCCTTCGGTCTTCATCAGGGCCTGATATTGCTCGGTCAGCGACGCATCGGGTTCGGTAAGGATGCGGACGAAGTCGTCGGTCGTCAGCGCGGCGAGTTCGACGCGAATGGGCAGGCGGCCCTGCAGCTCCGGAATCAGGTCGGATGGCTTGCTCAGATGGAATGCGCCGGAAGCGATGAAGAGGATGTGGTCGGTACGCACCATGCCATGCTTGGTGGACACCGTACATCCCTCTACCAGCGGCAGCAGGTCGCGCTGCACCCCCTCGCGCGACACATCGGCGCCCTGGTGCTCGCTGCGGCTCGTGACCTTGTCCAGCTCGTCGAGGAATACGATCCCGTTCTGTTCGACGCTCTCCAGCGCGCGAAG
The DNA here is from genome assembly GCA_050049565.1 of Chromatiaceae bacterium. Taxonomy (GTDB): domain Bacteria; phylum Pseudomonadota; class Gammaproteobacteria; order Chromatiales; family Chromatiaceae; genus Thiosocius. The sequence continues at coordinate 4,494 of JASFVZ010000055.1, forward strand.
CTTGAGATCCTCCTCGTTGACCCGCTTCGCGGCCTCTTCATCACGCAGCTGGGCCAACGCATCCTTGATCCGTAGCTTGCGCTTGCGTGTTCGCTGGCCACCGAGATTCTGAAAAAGCCCCTGCAGCTGACTGGTCATCTCCTCCATGCCGGGCGGGGCCATGATCTCGACGCCGAGCGGCGCACCGCTGATCTCGATCTCGATCTCCTTGTCATCGAGTTCGCCATCGCGCAGCTTTTCGCGGAACTTATCCCGCGTGCCGCTCCCGTCGGTCCGCACAGGCACCGCCTCATCATCCCAACTGGTCGCCCGTGGCGGTGGCAACAGTGCATCCAGCACGCGTTCTTCGGCGGCCAGGGCAGCGACATCCTTGACCTTGTCCATCTCCTCCACGCGCACCATCTTGACCGCCGCATCGGCCAGGTCGCGGATGATGGTATCGACTTCACGACCGACGTATCCCACCTCGGTGAACTTGGTGGCCTCGACCTTGATAAAGGGCGCATTGGCGAGCTTTGCCAGGCGTCGCGCGATCTCGGTCTTACCGACGCCGGTCGGGCCGATCATCAGGATGTTCTTCGGCGTGATCTCGTTGCGCAGGTCGGGCGCGACCTGGGATCGACGCCAGCGGTTGCGCAACGCGATCGCGACCGACCGCTTGGCCTCCTGCTGCCCGATGATGTGCTTGTCGAGCTCGCGAACGATCTCCTCCGGGGTGAATTCAGGCATCGCTGTCGAGCTCCTCGATCACGAGGTTGTGGTTGGTATAGACGCAGATGTCGGCGGCGATCGCGAGTCCGCGCTCGACGATCTGGCGGGCCGACAGGTCGGTGGTATCGAGCATGGCCCGTGCCGCAGCCTGGGCATAGGAGCCGCCCGAGCCGATTGCCATCAGGCTGTCCTCGGGCTCGACGACGTCACCGGTTCCGGTCAGGATCAGAGACGCTTGGCGATCGGCGACAACCAGCAGTGCCTCAAGGCGTCGCAGCATGCGGTCGGTCCGCCAGTCTTTGGCCAACTCGACGGCCGACCTGGTCAGATGCCCGGAGTGCTTTTCGAGCTTACCTTCGAAACGTTCGAATAGCGTGAAGGCGTCAGCGGTCGCGCCGGCGAAGCCGGCCAGCACCTGGCCCTTGTAGAGCCGGCGCACCTTGCGCGCATTGCCCTTCATTACGGTGTTGCCCATCGAGACCTGGCCGTCGCCGCCGATCACGACCGCGCCGCCGCGTCTTACCGAGAGAATGGTGGTACCCCTAATCTGCTGCACTGGTTTGGCCGTTACCTGGTTTCGCCGAGATGGACGGAACCCGCAATTGTAGCGGAAGCGGGAAAGCGGTAACCAATGCGGCTCAGCGTTTGCGCCGTGCCCGTGGGTGGGCCGCGTCGTAGACTTGGGCCAGATGCTGAAAATCCAGGTGGGTATAGATCTGGGTGGTCGCTATATCCGCGTGCCCCAGCAGTTCCTGGACCGCACGCAGGTCGCCCGATGACTCGAGCAGATGACTGGCGAAGGAATGCCGCAGCATGTGGGGATGGACATTGGTCGGCATGCCCTGTTCGATCGCCCGTAGACGCAGGCGCGCCTCGACCGCCCGCGGGCTCAGGCGCCCACCACGCTGGCTGACGAAAAGGGCGTTCTCGTCGGTGCGTGCGAGCTGGCCGCGTGCCTCGAGCCAGCGATCCAGGGCCCTGCGCGCCATACGACCAATCGGGACCCGCCGCGTCTTACCGCCCTTGCCGCAGACCTCAAGCAGGTCATCGGCCGCGTTGGTGTCCAAGACATTCAGCCCGACCAGTTCCGCCAGCCGCAGTCCGGACGAATAGAACAGTTCCATCATTGCCTTGTCGCGACGATCCAATGGCTCGTCGCCGGGCAGCTCGAGCAGGCGGGCCAGCTGGTCGACATCCAGCGTGGTCGGCAGTCGGCGTCGGACGCGCGGTGCCCGAACCCCCTCGGCCGGGTTGCTGGAGACCTGCGCCTCACGCAGCAGATAACGAAACCAGCTGCGCAATGCCGAGAGATGTCGTTGCAGGCTCTTCGGTGACAGCCCGCGGCGGTGTCTGTCGGCAGCGAAGTTACGGACGTGCTGGGTGTCGACCGCCTGTGGTGCCCTGATGTCGCGTTCGTCGCACCAGGATAGGAAGTCCGCAAGGTCGCGCCGGTATGCCGCCAGGGTTCGCGGCGACAGACGGCGTTCGAATTCGAGATGCTCGAGAAAAGACGACAGTCGCGGTTCGACGGCGTCGAGCTCCGTCACCGTGCCGATCTCAGATACCGGGACTCGACGCCGATTGGAGCTTCGCGCTGACGACCTCGGCGAGTCTCTGCAGGAAGTCGACACTCTTTCCCTGATGGAAGCGCTCCGGGTCCCGGCTGCCGATGGCAAGGACGCCGGCCATCGGCGGCGCCGTCAACGGGATTAGTGCGGCTGAACCGGTTTCCCCGGCCTGTGATCCAAACAGATACTCGAGCTTTTCGCGATCGAGCCGGCCGCAGTTGGGGCGGGCGCGGGCAAGGAAATCCCGGAACAGCGCCGGGCCCGGTTCATGGGCGTGCGCCTCGAGCTGCTCGGATGCAAACAGTTTCATCTCGACCGCGTCGGCCTGAAACTGGTCGCGCAGCTCGTCCTGCAGGGTATTCAGGACTTCGTCGAAGGTCTGGGTCTCGATAAGGGCGAGCGTGAGTCGATGCAGTCGATTGGCCAGTCCATCGTTCTCACGCGCCACCGCAACCAGCTTCTCCAGCTGGGATCGGTAGTTGATCGACTGCCTACGCAGGGTGCGGACCTGACGTTCGATCAGCGAGACGGCGTCGCCGGTCGGATGCGGGATATCGATGGCCGCCAACGCATCCGGATGGCGTTCGAAGAAATCCGGGTGTGCGATCAGGTAGTCGGCGATCTCGGTTTCCCGATCGTCGACGGCTGCTTCGTGGTCATCCTGATGCAGACTCATGTAGTTTCCCCGACGCCGCGCTTGTGCTGTTCAGCGTCTGCGGTTGTTTAGCAAACCGTTGAGGTCTTCGATGACACCATCGAAGACGAAACTCGCCGATCCATGCATCGATACCGGAGCGTCCGAGTGCGGCCAGCTTATCACAAGCCTTCCGCCGGGCAGATCCACTGCGACGGTCGGGTCAAGCCAGCCCTGTTGTCTACCATGTACCACAGCGGCGCAGGCGCCGCTGCCGCAGGCCAGGGTCTCGCCGCTGCCCCGCTCATAGACCCGCAGATCGATGTGTCCTGGATCGCGTACGGCCATGAAGCCCACGTTGGTGCGCTGCGGAAACCTTGGGTGCCGCTCGATCAGCGGCCCGAGTGATTGCACCGGCGCACTAACAATGTCATCGACCCGCAGGACGGCGTGCGGATTTCCCATCGACAGGACGCCGACTTCAACGGAGTGGCCATTGACCGCCAGCGGATAGGTCAAAGCCTCAGCGTCGGCATCGAAGGGGATTTCCAGCGGGGCAAAGCGCGGTATTCCCATGTCGACCCGGACCTGGTCGTCGTGCCCGAGCTCCAGGGTGATGACGCCACCGGCCGTGCCAACGGTGATCGTCCTATTCCGGGTCAGGCCGCGTTCGTAGACATAGCGGGCGAAGCAACGCGCGCCGTTGCCACACTGTTCGACTTCGCCGCCGTCGGCGTTGAAGATGCGGTAGTGGAACTCGGTATTGGCTTGGCGCGCAGCTTCGATCAAGAGCACCTGATCGCAGCCGACCCCAAACTGTCGGTCGGCGAGTGCCTGTATCAGTTCGGGCCGAGGGTCGACCGTCTCCTGCAGGGTATTGATGACCACGAAATCGTTGCCGAGTCCGTGCATCTTGGTGAAGCGCAGTGCCATGCCGTCAGCATAGCAGCGCCAGTGGGCTGCTTGGTTAGTTCGGTCACTCTCAGAGCCCCGCTACCTGGCCAAGACAAGGCGCACTTCGCAGGGAATGGCAGGCCCTTTCCAAGAAGTGCAACGCGGTATTGGCCAGGTAGCGGGGCTCCCTTCGGGCCGGCCCACAAACGCCATCGCCGG
>JASFVZ010000056.1:0-8481 GCA_050049565.1 Chromatiaceae bacterium
GGAGGACATCGATCCCACTTACCCGACAGGCTCGTATGCCGGCGCGATGGGCATGCCGCAGTTCATGCCGGACAGCTACCGCATCTACGCGATCGACTTCGACGGCGACGGCCGCCGCGACATCTGGGAAAACCCGGATGATGTCATCGGCAGTGTTGCGAACTACTTCGCCGAGAAGGGCAGCTGGCGCCCTGGCGAGCCGGTGACGGCGCCTGCGACGGGCGTCAACGGCAGTCATCGCCAGCTGGTCGAGGCCGGGGCAAGACCATCGCTGGCACCATCGGCGCTGCGCGAGGCCGGCATAGCATCGCCAGCGCTCGAGAGCGCACCGCGCAAAGTCAGCCTGATGGCATTCGATACCGATACCGGTCAGGAATATTGGGTCGGACTCGACAACTTCTACGCCATCATGCGCTACAACCCGCGTACCAAGTACGCGATGGCCGTCTTCCAGCTGAGCGAGGCGATCCGTGAACGCTACCAGTCGGACGCCGGTTGAATCATTGATGGCGGTGATCGCGCGACGCGTCGGGGCGCTCGGCCTGCTGGCGCTGTTCGGCATGCTGTTGAACGGCTGCGGCACGACGGTGTTCGAGGAGGCCGATGGGCCGGGCGACGCACGCCGCCTGACCCAGGTGTCGGACGCGGTACCCCGGGTCGAGCCCCTCAGCCGGGGCGGCAACCCGAGCAGCTATGTCGTGTTCGGTAAGCGCTATTACCCGATGCGCAACAGCCGCGGCTTTGTCCAGCGCGGCATCGCCTCCTGGTATGGCAGCAAGTTCCATGGCCGCAAGACGTCCAACGGCGAGACCTACGACATGTACCAGATGTCGGCCGCCCACACGCGTCTGCCACTGCCAACCTACGTCGAGGTCACCAATCTCGAGAACGGCCGTCAGGTGGTGGTACGGGTCAACGACCGCGGACCTTTCCACGGCAACCGGGTCATCGATCTGTCGTACGCGGCCGCGTCGCGGATCGGGATGCTCGGCAAGGGCACCGCGCTGGTCGAGATTCGGGCCATCGATCCGCGCTCCTGGGGGAAACCGCCGCCCAGGGTCGCCGCGGCCCCGCCCGCCGCATCGCAGCCGAGCGCGCCGGCATCGGCTGCACCGCGGATCTTTCTGCAGGCCGGGGCGTTCAGTGATGCGGGGAACGCCGAGCGCCTGCGGGCAAGGCTCGAGGGCAACCTTGCCCGCGCGGTCCGGGTGGCCCCGGCCGCCGCGGCGATGGGTAGGATTCACCGCGTCCAGATCGGCCCGCTGGCATCGGTCGAAATCGCCGATCAGGTCAGCGAAGCACTGTCTACGCTCGGCATCGTCGATCCGGTAGTGATCATCGACTGAAGGGACAGCCAGCCTCGGGACCGGCGCGGCATACGGCGGGCCGTTCGACGGATCGCGCCGTCGGAACAGCTGCACGGTCGGGGTAAGGGATATCACGCTGACGACCATCCCGCCGAGCCGCTAGAATCTGGCGGCACACAAATGGACGAAAGACGTGCGAGGTACCACGCCACCGCACGCCGCGGTCCGTATCATTGACCTTCAAGCCCCTGGACTGTCGTACTGTGCCTACTCTGCTACCGCTGTTCCTTGCACTCGTATTCGCGCCGCACATTGCCCGGGCCGATCCCACGGCGCCTGCGCCGCCGACGGTCGCCGCCAGCGGTTATCTGCTGATGGACATGGACAGCAATGCACTGCTCGCCGCCTCGGGCATCGAGCAGCGGCTGGAACCGGCCAGCCTGACCAAGATCATGACGGCCTATGTGGTGTTCCGCGAACTGCGGGACGGCGCGGTCTCGCTGGACGACCAGGTGCTGGTCAGCGAGAAAGCATGGAAAACGCCGGGCTCGCGGATGTTCATCGAGGTCAACCGGCAGGTGCGCCTCGAGGATCTGCTCAAGGGCATGATCGTGCAGTCGGGGAATGATGCCAGCGTGGCATTGGCCGAACACATCGCCGGCAGCGAGGAGGCCTTTGCCAATCTGATGAACGACCAGGCGCAGCGCCTGGGCATGACCGACACCAACTTCGTCAACTCGACCGGCCTGCCGGACCCGAATCACTACACCACGCCGCGCGATATCGCGCTGGTGACGCAGGCGATGATCCGCGAGTTCCCAGAGCGTTACGAGATGTACTCGGTCCGGGAATTCACCTTCAACGACATCCGGCAGCACAACCGCAACCGCCTGCTGTGGCGAGACAACTCGGTTGACGGCGTCAAGACCGGCCATACGGATGCCGCCGGCTACTGTCTGGTCGCCTCCGCCAAGCGCGACGGCATGCGACTGATCTCGGTCGTCATGGGAACCGACAGCGAGAACTCGCGTATCCGAGAGAGTCAGTCGCTGCTCAACTATGGATTCCGCTTCTACGAGACCCATCGTCTGTACGGTGCCGGTGACCGCTTGACCCGCGCCCGTGTCTGGTTCGGCACCACCAAGGACGTATCGCTCGGGCTCGCCGATGATCTTTTCGTCACCATTCCGAGGCGACAGTACGACGCCCTCGATGCCCGGACAGAACTCGATCCCGACCTGCGGGCACCGCTGGCAAAAGGCGAGAAGGTCGGCGAGGTGGTGGTCGAATTGAACGGCGAAGTCGTTACCCGCCAGCCGCTGGTCGCTCTGGCGACCGTTCAGGAGGGTGGCATCTGGCGCACCGTCGTCGACAACGTGTTGATGCTCCTTGAATAAGGCGCCGATCAGCGACGACCTCTTGGCCTACCTGAACGGCAGCTACCTGCCCCGCAGGCAGGCGTCACTGCCGATCATGGACCGGGGCCTGTTGTTTGGTGATAGCGTGTACGAGGTGATCCCGGCCTACGGCGGTCACCCGTTCCGGGTGGAGCATCACCTGCAACGCCTCGATCGCAGTCTGGCCGCGATCCGCATGCAGAACCCGCTGACGCACAGGGACTGGCATACCGTCTTCGAGCGCCTCACCGAACAACTCCCGGGGGCCGATCAATCGATCTATCTGCAGGTCACCCGCGGCACCTATCCGGTACGCAAACAGCCGATTCCCGCCGGGGTCCGTCCGAACGTCTTCGCCTACACCGCGGCGATTCCGGGACACACCGAACAAGAGATGCTGCAGGGCATCAGCGCGGTGACGCTGGACGACATCCGCTGGCACAGATGCAACATCAAGGCCACGACCCTGCTGGCGAACGTCCTGAGCCGCGCGCAGGCAGAGCAGGAAGGCGCCGATGAGGCCATACTCATCCGGGACGGCGCCGCGCTGGAGGGCACCGCCAGCAACCTGTTCATCGTCATCAATGGTCTGTTGATCACCCCGCCGGACAGTGACGAGCTGTTGCCGGGCGTGACCCGCGACCTGGTCCTCGAACTGGCACAGGAAGCCGGCATCCCGTTCGCCCAGGCAAGCATCGCCGCGACCGATCTGGAGTCGGCGGACGAGATCTGGCTGACCAGTTCGACGCGCGAGGTTGGTGCGGTCACCCGACTGAACGGTCAGGCGGTCGGCGACGGACAGCCCGGGCCGATCTGGCATCGGATGCACCGACTGTACCAGGATTGCAAGGCGCGCCTGCGCCAGGGCGCTGACTGCCATGACGACTAACGACGCGGCCGGTTTCGAATTTCCCTGTGACTTCCAGATCAAGGCGATGGGCCTGGATGACGGGCAATTTCACGAGATCGTGTTGGAGATCGTCGGGCGCCACAGCGACCGGATCCGGACCGACAGCCTGAGCCAGCGCCCCAGCCGCGGCGGCAAGTATGTGTCGGTCTCGATCGTGATCGAGGCGACCAGCCGCGCGCAGCTCGACGCCATCTACGACGACCTGACGGCGCATGAGAAGGTCCTGATGCGGCTCTAGTGGGCCAAGCGTGGGGGGCCAACACTCAGCCGGTTGACGGCGCGCACAGCGGCCCCTCCATGGCCTGATCAACCGACCCGACCCGGCTACCGTCGTCCAGTCCACGGTCCAGATCGAGGTAGTCCTGCAGCACGATAGCGATCGACCTGTCCTGCGGGCACAACGGCGGGTAGTCCGGAAACGCGGTCGCTGGGAGCTTGCCTTGCATGTGATGCCGGTCCGAGCAGAAGCGATCCAGGTAGGCCCCGACCGGCACCTGTCGCAGCCGTGTCCGCCACCGCGGTGGCAGCGCTGGCTGATTGGGGAAGGTACCGCGGAAATAGGCCGACCAGGGTGACGGAAACGGCAGACGGCTGTCGAGGTCGAACACCTGCATGACGCCGTCCTGCGGGACCGCCAGCACCACATGATAGTCCCAGGCCATCAGGGTAGTGGCGGGAGCGGCATGCTGGTTCATCACCGCGATCGACGCCGTGTCGTTGGTGAACAGGCAGACCCAGCCAGTGACCTGACCGGACGACGCATGCCGCCGCTCGTGCGCCAACCACCAGACGTTCTCTTCGCAGAAGAACGGCGTATAACGATGCTCGGTTCTTGCATCGCGCATGCGCAGTCAGCAGGGAGATCGACCGGCGTCTCGCTCTTGCGCAGCCGCCCTGGTAAGTTCCGGCATGATCAAAGGCCCGGCTTTCGGTGAAAGAGATGAAGCATAAGAAAGGCAAGGATAAGTCCATTCCGGTCAAGCTGACCAACGAATCGGTCAACGTCGCGGTCACCGCCAAACCGTGCCTGGTTACCCTGTTCGAGGCGCGCGAGGTATCGCCCGGTGCCTCCGCGCTGGGGCCGCTGGGCGGTCTGGACCTGACCGGCTACAGCGAGTACCGGCTCACGCTGCATCTGGTCGGCGATACCGGTACGCCGTTCACTATCAACGAGATCTTCGGCCCGGCTGGGGCCGTCGACCAGATCCGCTTCTGTGTCGGCAGCGGCCAGATAGGCCCTCGGGGGACGCTGAACTACCGCGCCCGCTTCGACATCTTCGGTCCGCGCAACCTGTTCATCGAGATCGCCAATGACGGCACCACGCCGTTCCAGATCAACGGCACGCTCTACGCGGTCCAGTAGTGGGTCTGGTCCTGAGGGTCGGGTGAGGACCTCGCCGATATGCATCGCCACCCGCTGATCGTCCGCCAACTGGGATTACGTCCCTACCAGGAAACCTGGGCGGCGATGCGCGCGTTCACCGACTCGCGGGGGCCCGATACCCCGTGCGAACTCTGGCTTCTGGAACACCCGGCGGTGTTTACCCAGGGCCAGGCCGGTCGGGAAGAACATCTGTTGGACCCCGGCGACATCCCGGTGGTGAAGACCGACCGCGGCGGTCAGGTCACCTACCATGGTCCAGGACAGCTGGTCGCTTACCTGTTGCTCGATCTGCGCCGGGCCGGCCTCGGGGTGCGCCGGCTCGTGGATCTGATGGAACGGTCGGTCATCGATCTGCTCGCGGCGCGCGGGATCGCCGCCGACAGCCGGCGCGACGCCCCGGGCGTCTATGTCGCCGAGCGCAAGCTCGCATCACTCGGCCTGCGTATCCGCCACCGGTGCAGTTACCACGGCGTCGCGTTGAACGTCAGCAACGACCTGGCGCCGTTTGCCCGCATCAACCCCTGTGGCTTTCCCGGGCTCGCCGTGACCCGCACCACGGATCTCGGCATCAGTGACGGGGTCGAGCGGCTCGGACTCGAGTTCGGCAGACGCGTCGCCGACCGGCTCGGCTACGCGACCCGCTTCGCATCGCCCGGAACTCCCCCGACATCAAAGGTCGGAAAAATCCCGTCGGGCTGACGAGCGTTTGTCGTTTGAAGTCGTGCGACCCATTGATTAGGGTGGGAACGGTCACCAGCCAAGTTGAATAAAAATGTGCGGAATCTGCGGCGAAATCCGCTTCGACGACACCAAGCCCTCGGTCGACACCATAGCCCGGATGAACGAGGTGCTGTTCCCGCGCGGGCCCGACGGCAGCGGAATCTACCAGTCCGGCGGCCTCGCGGTCGGCCACCAACGGCTCAAGATCCTTGATCTGACGGAACATGCGCAGCAGCCGATGATCGACAACGAGCTCGGTCTCGGCATCGTCTTCAACGGCTGCATCTACAACTTCCGCGACCTTAGGACCGAACTGCGTGCGCTCGGCTACCGGTTTTTCTCAGACGGCGACACCGAGGTCATCCTCAAGGCCTACGCCGCCTGGGGCGAGCACTGTGTCGAACGCTTCCACGGCATGTTCGCGTTCGCGCTGTGGGAGCGTGACTCGGGCCGGGTGGTCCTGGCACGCGACCGCCTCGGCATCAAACCGGTCTATTACGCCGAGTTCGACAAGGGCCTGCGGTTCGCATCGACCCTGCCCGCGCTGTTGGCGACACCCGGCATCGACACCTCGATCGACGCCGATGCCCTGCACCATTATCTGTCGTTCCACGCCGTGGTTCCGGCCCCCCTGACGATCCTGCGTGGCGTACGTAAGCTGCCGCCGGCGACGGTCCGGGTCATCGAACCGGACGGGCGCAGCCGCGACGCCTGCTACTGGCGGCTGCACTACGGCTCGCGCCCCGAAGAGCGTGATCTGCAGTACGAAGACTGGCAGGAACTGACCCTGAACGCCCTCCGACGGGCGGTCGAGCGCCGGCTGGTCGCCGACGTGCCGGTCGGCGTGTTGCTGTCCGGCGGGCTCGATTCGAGCCTGATCGTCGGCCTGCTCGCCGAGCAGGGGCAGCGCGGCCTGAATACCTTTTCGGTCGGATTCGAGTCGGTCGACGACGAGAAGGGCGACGAGTTCCAGTACTCGGACCTGATCGCCCGCCACTATGCGACCGATCACCACCAGATCCGCGTCGATACCGACAAGCTGCTGCCGTCGCTCGATCATTGCATCACGGCGATGAGCGAGCCGATGGTCAGCCACGACGTGATCGGTTTCTATCTGCTCTCCGAGCGCGTGTCTCAGCACGTCAAGGTCGTGCAAAGCGGCCAGGGTGCCGACGAGGTCTTTGCCGGCTACCACTGGTACCCACCGCTGCTCGACAGCGACTCGCCGATCGATGACTACGCCGGCGTATTCTTCGACCGGGATCACGCCGAGATGACCCGGGTGCTCGCCGGCGACCATGTCGCCGGGGATGCCAGCCGCCAGTTCGTCGAGCGACACTTCGCCGCACCCGGCGCCCAGCGTGCCATCGACAAGGCGCTGCGCATCGACACGACGATCATGCTGGTCGATGACCCGGTCAAACGGGTCGACAACATGACCATGGCCTGGGGTCTTGAGGCCCGTGTGCCGTTTCTGGACCACGAACTGGTCGAACTCGCCGCCCGCATCCCGGCAGAGTTCAAGACCGCCGGCGGCGGCAAGGGCGTACTGAAAGAGGCCGCCCGTTGCGTGATCCCGCACGAGGTCATCGATCGGCCGAAGGGCTACTTCCCGGTGCCGGCGCTGAAGTACCTCGAAGGCGCCTATCTCGACTACGTACAGGAAACGGTCGAATCGCCGGCGGCGCGTGCGCGCGGCCTGTTCCAGGCAGGCTATGTCGGACAGCTGATGGCGAACCCCAAGGACCACATCACGCCTCTGCGCGGCTCGAAGCTCTGGCAGATCGCCCTGCTCGAACGCTGGTTCCAGCAACACGGGATCTGAACGCGACCATGAGCAAGGAAGAACACTATCGATCGCGGCTGGCCCGCCAACGCGGCCGCAGCCTCTCGGGCACGAACAACCCGGCGATCCGCGGCTCGTCCGATCTGGTCGCGAACACCACGGTCGATTGCGGCTGGGGGCGGCTGATCTTCGCGCATACCTTCAGCGATCAACGCCGGCTCGCCGACACGCTGCTCGCCGAGATCCCCGGGAAACGCGACATCGCCTTCTACGTCACCGATCCGCACGTATTGCTGGCGCTGGAACCGCAGAGCCTGTTCCTCGACCCCTCACATACCTATCGCCTCTGGCTGGACCGCTACAAGGTCTCGCACCTGCGGCCGCGTGGCTACACGGTGAGGCTACTCAACAGCCGCGAAGATGCCGAGGGCGTGCAGCGCGTCTACCTCGCGCGCCAGATGATCCCGCCGCCGATTGACTTCATCTGGCGAAAGCGGGCATCGCGCGACGTACAGTTCTTTGTCGCTTCGGACATCGACTCCGGCGAGATCGTCGGTGTAGCGACCGGCATCGATCATGTCGAGGTCTTCAATGACCCGGAAAAGGGCGCCAGCCTGTGGGCCCTCGCGGTCGATCCCCAGGCCCGTCACCCCGGCGTCGGCCAGGCCCTGGTGCGTCAGATGGCCGAGTACTTCATCGCGCGCGGCCGTGCCTACCTCGATCTCTCGGTGATCCACAGCAACCGCGAAGCGATACGCCTCTACGAACACCTCAAGTTCAAGCGCATCAATACCTTTACGGTCAAGAACAAGAACTCGTTCAACGAGCCCCTGTTCATCGGCAGCCAGCCAGAAGACAAACTCAATCCCTATGCAAGGATCATCGTCCGCGAGGCGCAACGGCGCGGTATCGGCGTCGACGTGCTCGACGCCGACGCTGGTTTCTTCACCCTGTCGTTCGGTGGACGCAGCATCACC
>JASFVZ010000347.1:0-3657 GCA_050049565.1 Chromatiaceae bacterium
GCGCACCTGCCGGAGGAGGTCGGCGACTTGATCGTCGAATCCGCTTACCGCTTCACCGTCGAGAAGGCGACCGATAACGCGGTCAAGAGCGCGCGGGTCGAGCCGGCTGGCCGCCACTGAACCCTGTATGCGCCAGGGCAATCGCCCCTGGATAAACGGATCCGAGCCCGCATATCGGGAACAAAGGCGCGGAAAAAACAAAACATTCCACCGGGTGACCGGGCCGGAGGTCGGTATGGCGATGAAAATCCTGGGGGCCTTGGTGCTATTGGCCAGCCTCGGCCTGGTGTCGTGTCAGGCCCTCATCTATGCCTTCTAGGCCGCAAAGCCAGGGCACCCAGCTGCGCGTCGACGCGCTGCTGCAGGCCACACGCGAGGCGCGGGATCACTTCCAGGCATGGCGACGAGCGCGCCTGGGACTGCGCGGCATGCTGCTGTATGTCCTTTCCATACCGCTGGCCCTGGCGGCTGTCGTCGCGCTGGCCGGTGGCCACCTCGATCAGGCCCTGGCCGCCGGCTCTGCTTTTGGACTGGTGGTCGCGGCGGGCTTTTTGAACCGCCGCGGCATCGTCGAGGAGCTGGTCGCTCCCGAGCGCCGCTACACGCGCTCCCAGGGTTTGCCGCACAAGTACCTCGCCGCGGCTGGAGTGGCCGCGGGCACCGGCCTTGCGGCCTATGGCGCGGTTGGGCACGGGCCGCTGGTCAGCCTGGTGTTCGCGCTGCTGAGCCTCGGCGGGTTCCACCTGACCTATCGGCTGCCCAGGCCACGGGCGCTGTTGGCTGCGCGCCGCCCGGCGGTGCGCGACAAGGCCTTGGGCAGGGCCCTGGCCCAGGCCGAGCGGCGCATCCTGGCGATCGAAAAGGCGGCATTGCGCGTCGGTAATCGTGAGCTCGAACAGCGCCTGGAGCGGATCGCAGGCCAAGGCAGGGCGATCCTCGAACAGATCGTCGGGCGGCCGGAGGAGCGTTTTCGCGCCCGCAAGTTTCTCAATGTCCATCTCGAGGGCGCGGAGCGGGTCGCTAGCCGTTATGTGCGTACCCATCCGGTGGCACGCGGCCGCGAACTCGAGCAGAATTTTCGCAACGTACTGGTCGAGATCGAAGCGGTCTTCGACCGCCAGCTCAAGCGACAGGCCGAGCACGACGTGTTCGAGCTCGATGTACAGATCGAGGTGCTGCGCAGGCAGCTCGAACGCGAAGGCATCACCTGACCGCACCACCCCAAGGCGCCCTGGAGGCCCTCATGCAAACACCGCACGAAACGAAGAGCGAAGCGACGTCGCTGCATCAGCGGCCTGATCCGTCGAGCCAACCGCTCACCGGGGAGACCGAGTCGAGGCCGCTCGAGCCGGCCAAGGTCGCCGAGCTGCAGGCGGAGCTCGACCTCGCCGACAGCCACTCGATCCTGTTCTTTGGCAGTCGCGCGCAGGAGCAGCTGACCACGGTCTCGGACGGCATGCTCGAGCGCGTGCGGGCGAAAGACATCGGTCCGGCCGGTGCGGCCCTCAACGACATGGTCCTGACGCTACGCGGCTTCGATCTGAGCGGCCTGGACCCGAACCGTAAGGCGGGGTGGTTCGGCCGCCTGCTCGGCAAGGGCCGCGATGCGGCGAAGGTGCTGCAGCGCTACGAGCAGGTGCGCGACCAGATCGAGGAGATCACCGGGCGGCTCGAGCAGCACAAGACCGGCCTGCTGGTCGACATCGAGTCGCTTGACCGTCTGTACGCGGCCAACCTGGACTACTTTCACACGCTGGAGCTGTACATCGCGGCCGGCGAGAAGAAGATGCGCGAGCTGGACGAACAGACCATCCCACAGCAGGCCGAGCTGGTCGGCGCGGGCGATGACACGCTGGCCGCGCAGCGCCTGCGCGACCTGCGCGCGGCGCGTGACGACCTCGAGCGCCGGGTCCACGATCTGCGGCTGACCCGGCAGGTCACGATGCAGAGCCTGCCGAGCATCCGTCTGGTGCAGGAGAACGACAAGTCGCTGGTCGGCAAGATCAACTCCACGCTGGTCAACACCGTGCCGCTGTGGCGTCAGCAGCTGGCGCAGGCGCTGACGATTCACCGCTCGCGCGAGGCCGCTGAGACGGTTGCCGCTGCCTCCGACCTGACCAACGAGCTGCTGCGCGCCAACGCCGAGAATCTGCGCCAGGCGAATGTCGAGACCCGCAAGCAGATAGAACGCGGGGTGTTCGACATCGAGGCCGTCGCCGAGGCCAACCGCACGCTGATCGCGACCATCGAGGACAGCCTGCGGATCGCCGACGAGGGGCGCGCGGCCCGCGCCAAGGCGAATGCCGAACTCACCACGCTGGAGGACCAGCTACGCGAGTCACTGGCGGCGGCGAGCGCGCGTGAGAAGGCCGCGCCGCCTGCTAGCTGAGGGCAGACGGGGAACGAAAAACCGACTCCGCAGTCGCAGATGCACGCAACTTATGGGGACTGAAGCTATGTTCGATGCGAAACGCCTCTTGGATCAACTGGTCGGCAGTGGGGCCGCCGGCGGCTTTGCCGGCGGCCTGGCCGGCGGGACGCTTGCCAACATGTTGGCTGGGAAAAAGGGCCGCAAGCTTGCCGGCTCGGCACTCAAGCTGGGCGGCCTGGCCGTGGTCGGCGGCCTTGCCTACAAGGCCTGGCAAAACTATCAGCAGGATGCGGCGGGGCAGGCGTCGGCTCAGCCGATGGACCGCAGTGTCGAGCTGCCGCCCGCTGACGGGGCCTTCATGCCGGCGCCCAACGATGCCGTCGGCGCCAGTGCCCTCAGCATGCTGCTGGCGCGCTCAATGATCGCGGCGGCCAAGGCCGACGGCCAGATCGACGCCCGCGAGAGCCAGGCGATCCTCAACCAGATCAACGCGCTCGAACTTCCCGCCGAGGACAAGGCCTTTCTGTTCGAGGAATATGGCCGACCGCTGGACATTGAGGCGCTGGCACGCGACGTGGACTCGCCGGAACACGCGGCCGAGGTCTATGCTGCCTCGCTGCTGATGGTCGAGCCGCCCACCGCGGCGGAGAAAATCTATCTGGACACGCTGGCAAGTTCGCTCGGGCTAGAGGCCGGACTCGTGCAGCAGCTGCACTCGACCTTGGAGGCCAATCAGGCGGGGTGACGCGCTGTGCAATAGGGCCTGCGGTGTTGGGAGCCGCGCACTGACCGCAGGCCCGTAACGCCGAAGTGTCACTACGGCCCGTCCGCAGAAGCCGCCCCACCTGGCGGCTAGCCTGCAAAGGAATGGGGCATGTTTGCCCACAACCCGTTGCGTGACAGCACGCTGCCGCCCGGCGAGCGCCCGCGCGACCGGCGTCTTCAAACCGGCGAAGAGGCCCGCCTGTTTGCCGCCTGCCGCGAGGCGCGGAATCGCTGGCTGCTGCCAATGGTGTAACTCGCATTGGAGATCGCGATGCGCCAGGGTGAATTGTTGGTAAGCGCCCTGCGCTGGGAGCACATCGACCTGCACCGGCGCACCGCCCACCTGCCGGATACCAAGAACGGCGTGGCGCGGACCGTGCCGCTGTCATCGACTGCCGTCGCCGTATTGCGCACCCTACCCCGCCCTGCACGGTGACGTCTTTCCCGGCGTCACCACCTCGGTCAGGTCGAAGTTGCCGCCATTTCCGATGATGACCGGCACCGAGTGCACCAGCAGGTAA
>JASFVZ010000057.1:0-8445 GCA_050049565.1 Chromatiaceae bacterium
CCTGCAGGTCCGGCTGGCCGATCGGCGAGGCGCCGTACAGCATGATCCCCGGTCTGATCCAGTCGCCGTGCGCCTCCGGCCAGGCCATGGCCGCGGCGGAATTGGCGATGCATCGCGGCGCGTCAACGCCTTCCAGGGCCGAGCGGAAACGGGCGAGTTGCTCGCCGGTCATCGGCTGATCGGGTTCGTCGGCCCGGGCGAAGTGGGTCATCACGACGATTTCGGCGATGTTCCGGTTGGCCCGCAGCTCCCGGAAGCATTGCGCCAGTTCCTCTGGCGCGAAGCCCAGGCGGTGCATGCCGGTGTCGACCTTCAGCCAGGCGTTCAGTGGACGGCTGAGCCTCGCAGTGTTCAACCAGTCAATCTGCTGCGCGTTGTGCACGACAATATCGAGCCGCTGCTCGGCGGCCAGTTCGAGTTCTGCGGGTTCGAACACGCCTTCCAGTAGGACCATCCGGTTTGAAATACCGGATTCGCGCAGCTCCATCGCCTCTTCGGCACAGGCGACGGCAAAGGCATCGGCCTCCGGCGCGAGGGTCTTCGCGAGAACTACTGCGCCGTGGCCGTAGGCATTGGCCTTGACGACCGCGACGGCCTTTCGGCCAGGGGCCATCGACTTGGCCATGCGGTAGTTGGCGACGAAGGCAGCGGTGTCGATGATGGCGTAGGTGGGTCGAGTCATGGCGCCCGGGATCAAGGTTTTATAAACGGTACCGAGAACACCAGGTACCTACAATGCGTTCTGCTCGGATTGCGAAGGATGCGAGGGAAAACCGGATGACGCTGGCACGATTGATCGTACTCCTGGTACTGGGCTTCGTCGTCGGCTGGCTGCTGCGGGACGATGCGATCGAGCATGGGCCCGGCGTGCTGGCTCCCGAGGATCCAAGCCAGACGGATGCGAGCGAGGCAGGGTCGTTCGAGCACAACGGTTACAGAATCAAGCCCTTGGCGGACTTCGCGATCAAGGCCCGTGTCCTCGGCCGGGAGGATTACAGCTTCGACCGCGAGGCCGAGCTGGCCCCGATGGATCTCGCGCTCGGCTGGGGGCCGATGTCCGACGAAACGGTATTGGAGCAGATCGACATCAGCCAGAGCGGCCGCTGGTACCGCTGGCACGCGGAGCAGCTGCCGATCGCGCGTCGCGATATCGAACGTCATAGCGCCAATATGCACCTGATCCCAGCGGACGAGTGGGTCGAAGACACGTTGGACGATGTCCGGAGGGGCAGCCTGGTCGAGTTGCGCGGGTTCCTGGTCGAGGCGCGGGCGGACGACGGATGGTACTGGCGCAGTTCCCTGACCCGTGACGACACCGGCGCGCGGGCCTGTGAGCTGGTCTTCGTCGAGCGGGTGCGCTTGCTGGTGAATTGACCCACCTCATCCTGGCCTTCTCCACGCCGCTGATGAAGGCGTGGTTGCCCAGAAGCAATGGGATGTCAGGCGCAGCCTGACCGATCAAAACGCGCCACCGCAAAGCGGCGCGGCGATCTCACGAAGATGGCCTCGCCAGGCTATTCCGGGCTTCCTGCCCTGCACCCTTTGGGCCAGCTCCGCTGTTCAAAGCTGTTCCCGACAGCTTTGTCGCAATCACCACGCTTTGCGATGCCCTTGGGAGCGGCATCGTAGGGCGGCCTGTGGCCGCCGGAGCTTTCAGGCGCAGCCGGACCTGCCCGTGATCGTGAGCCGCAACGCGGCGCGGCGATCTCATGGAGATTGCCTCGCCAGGCTATTCCGGGCTTCCTGCCCTGCACCCTTTGGGCCAGCTCCGCTGTTCAGAGCTGTTCCCGACAGCTCTGTCGCAATGACCGCCCGTTGCGATGTCCCTGGTACCTTAGGTCTAGCCGTTGGGATCGACAATCACCCGACCACGGATCTTGCCGGTCGTGATCTGCTCGGCAAGCGCCGGCAACTGTTCCAGTGTCGCGACCTGGCCGATCTCGCCGATCGCCTTTGCCGGCAGGTCGGATACCAGCCTTTGCCACGCGATCTTGCGGCGTTCGACCGGGCACATCACCGAGTCGACGCCCTGCAGGCGGACGTTGCGCAGGATGAACGGCATCACGGTGGTCGGTAAGTCGAAGCCGCCGGCTAGCCCGCATGCCGCGACACAGCCGCCGTAGTCGGTCTCGGCGAGCACGCGCGCGAGCATGGTACTGCCGACCGTGTCGACCGCCCCGGCCCAGCGCTGACCTTCCAGTGGCCGCGGTTTTTCGCTCATCTCGGCGCGGCTCAGAATCTGCGCCGCGCCGAGATCCTTCAGGTAGGCATCCGCCTCCGCTTTGCCGCTGACCGCGGCGACCGGGTAACCCAGCTTGGCAAGGATCGCGACGGCGATGCTGCCCACCCCACCGGACGCGCCGGTCACCAGTACCGTGCCCTTGTCCGGCGTCACGCCGGCCTCTTCGAGCGCCATCACGCACAGCATCGCGGTGAAGCCGGCCGTGCCAATCGCCATCGCCTGGCGGCTGTCCAGGCCGTCGGGTAGAGGCACCAGCCACTCCGAGCGCACACGCTGGCGCTGGCTGTAGCCGCCCCAGTACTTCTCGCCGACACTCCAGCCCGTCAGGACCACCTGGTCGCCGGGCTGGTAATCGGCGCTGCTCGACTCGACGACGGTCCCGGCCAGATCGATGCCCGGCACCAGGGGCCATTGGCGCACGATCTTGCCCTTGCCGGTGATCGCCAGACCGTCCTTGTAGTTCAGGCTCGAGTAGTCGACGGCGAGCAGGACGTCGCCATCGGGCAGATCAGCGTCGGTGAGCTGTTCGATGTTGCTGAGGGTCTGTTTATCGTCGCCCTGGGTCAGGACCAGGGCCTTGAAGGTCTCGGGCATGGCGGTTCCGGGTGTTGAGCGGGCCGCCAATGGTGGCACATCGCCGCATTACCGCAAGCCGCCGGCTATTGCGAATGTCAATGCCGAGAGGCCCGACCTCTGACGCCCTGCGAATCTGCCAGCCCGACGACCAGATCACCCGCCGCGCCGACGCTCAGGCATTCAGCCACCCAGCAGCGCCGCTTTGCCCCGAGCTTGCCGGTCGCCACCCGCCTTGTCCGGCCGCTTCGCACGCATGTCGGCCTGTTGCCGTTCGCGGGATCTCTGCGGCGGGTTCTTTTTGCTCTTGGGTTTCGCCGAACGGGGCTTGGCGCCGGGATCATTCGGCCGATGTCGTTTGGCCGCCTGAGCAGGCTTTGAGCGCCGGTCGTTGGTCCGATCCGCCCTTAACGGCTCGGCCTTGATCGACGGATCCGGGGCATAGCCGTCGAGCACCTCGTTGTGGATACGCCGGCCAAGCAATTTCTCTATGTCGCGCAGCAGCTTGTGCTCGTCGACGCAGACCAGCGAGACGGCCTGACCGCCGCGACCGGCGCGACCGGTCCGACCGATGCGGTGCACATAGTCCTCCGGTACGTTCGGCAGTTCATAGTTGACGACGTGCGGCAGCTGGTCGATGTCCAGGCCGCGGGCGGCGATATCGGTGGCGACCAGCACCCGGATCGTGCCTTTCTTGAAGCCGGCCAGCGCCCGGGTGCGCGCCCCCTGTGACTTGTTGCCGTGGATCGCTGCCGCGGTCAGTCCGTCGGTTTCGAGCTGCTTGGCCAGGCGATTCGCACCGTGCTTGGTACGGGTGAATACCAGCACCTGGCGCCAGTTGCCTGCGCCGATCATGTGCGAGAGCAGTTCGCGCTTGCGTCGCTTGTCGACCGGGTGGACGACCTGCGAGACCGTTTCGGCCGCGGTGTTGCGTGGGGCGACATCGATCGCCACCGGATCCTCGAGCAGGCCGTTGGCGAGTCCGCGAATCTCTTTCGAGAAGGTCGCGGAGAACAGCAGGTTCTGGCGGTTGGCGGGCAGCAGTGCCAGGACCCGGCGGATATCGTGGATGAAGCCCATGTCCAGCATACGGTCGGCCTCGTCGAGCACGAGAATCTCGATGCGCGACAGGTCCAGCGTGCGCTGCTGCACGTGATCGAGCAGGCGCCCCGGGGTCGCGATGACGATATCGACACCGCGCCTGAGCTGCGCGATCTGCGGATTGATCTTGACGCCGCCGAAGATCACCGCCGAACGCAGTGACAGGTGTGCGCCATACTCGCTCACGCTCTCGGCGACCTGCGCGGCCAACTCGCGGGTCGGTACCAGCACCAGCGCCCGGGGACGTTTGGCCGGGCGCGCTGCGTCGCTGTCCTGTGCCAGGCGCTGAAGCAGCGGCAGGGTAAAGGCTGCGGTCTTGCCGGTGCCGGTTTGTGCGGCGGCCAGCACGTCGCGTCCTTCGAGGACGACGGGAATGGCGCGGCTCTGGATCGGCGTGGGTTGGGTATAGCCGCGCGCGGCAAGCGCGCGCAGCAGGTCGGCCGACAGGCCGAGATCATCAAATGTCATTAGGGGTTCCGGCGACATCCACCCTGGCCTGGGCCAGACGCGGTCAGGGGATGTGCGATTGGCGCGTGAACGCGCGGTGTGGTGCGCAGACCGACATGCGCAATGAGCGCGCATCCTACACCATGCCGGCGGTCGCGTCGCGCATTCGCGACGACGGTGATGGTCGTTGGGCTGTGCCCGACATCGATCACCTGAAGTGGCCGGCTATGCAAACACCACCGTCAATCCGAGTGAAACCAAGGGATCTCGCAGAGACGGCCGCGGCGCCGAGGCGGCTCGCCATGTCGGTGCGTCTTGCGCATGCGACCAAAGCCCCGTCGTCGCGAACCAAGTGAAGCAATCTTACGGGTTTGGCCAAAGCACCTCAGGCCGGCCGAGGCTTGGCGTCGGTGTCGCTGATCAGCTCACGGAACTCCTCTTCGACATGCTCGGCAAAACTCTCGCCGGCACTTGCGTAGAAGTTGAAAACGGCGTGCACGCCGGCATCGCGCAGGGCCTGCTCGTGATCCGGGTAGTGGGCGACCGAGGCCAGTTCGAGCTCGAAGCCGAGTTCCTGCAGGATCGATGCGACCGCCATGTTCTCCTCGTGGTCCGAGAACGCCAGCAGTGCGAGCTTGACCCGGCCACTGCGCTCGGCACGGGCCCAGAAGTCGGCGTCGGTCGCGTCGCCGTGCACCACATTGCGCCCGGCCTCCTGGTGACGTTTCACATAGTCCTCGTCGATATCGATGCCGAGCACCACGTCACCCCATTTCGAACGCAGGTAGTCGTAAGCCCCGGTGCCGACGCGACCCATGCCGAAGACCACGACCTGGGCCTTGCCCGGCCGGATCACCTCGTCGCCGGGCAACCGGGCGCGGCGTTCGAAACGGTGCAGCGGGTGGCGCAGGCGCTGATAGAGGGTCTTGGACATCGCATTGAGGGGCGCGGCGATCAGGAAGCTGATCGACAGCGCGATTGCGAGCACCGACAGCCAGTAATTGCCGAGCAGGCCTTCGCTGACGCCGATCGCGCCGACGATCAACCCGAACTCGCTGAAGTTGGCGAGGCTCAGCGAGGCCAGC
Source organism: Chromatiaceae bacterium (assembly GCA_050049565.1). GTDB lineage: Bacteria > Pseudomonadota > Gammaproteobacteria > Chromatiales > Chromatiaceae > Thiosocius. The sequence goes on from JASFVZ010000057.1 coordinate 5,449, forward strand.
GTCGCGCTGCGTGCGCGCATTCGCTGCGTGGTCATCAGCAGGAAATACAGCGCCGTCTTGACCGGCAGGATCAGCACCACCAGCAGCATCGCCGTGGCGATGGCCTCCCAGCTCAGCTCGCCGGAAAGGCCGATCGAGAGGAAGAAACCGATCAGGAACAGGTCCTTGAAGCTCAGCAGCGCCTTGGCCAGTTCGTTGGTCTTCTGATGACCGGCCAGCAGTGCGCCGAGCGCCAGGGCGCCGAGATCGGCCTTGACGCCGACGAGTTCGAATAGCCCGGCGCCGACCAGCGGCAGCATCCAGCCGAACAGTACGAGCAGTTCGCCGTGGCCGACCTTCTCGAGCAGCCGGAACAGCAGTGGTCGTAGCGGGATCAGCGCGAACAACAGCACCGCCCATGGGCTGGGCAGCTTGCCGGCGGAGATCGCGATGAACACGACCGCGATGATGTCCTGCACGATCAGCAGGCCGATCGCGACGCGGCCGTGCACCGAGCCCATCTCGCCGCGGGCCTCCAGTACCTTCACCGCGAATACCGTGCTCGAGAAACTCAGTGCGAAGCCGATCAGCAGCGCCGTATTCATGTCCAGGCCGGCGAACTTGCCGATGCCAAGCACCGACAGCAGCAGGACCAGCAGCGCCACGATGCCGACGATCAGCGCCATGTGCACCGTCGTCGTCAGCCAGACGACCGGGGCGGCCAGATCCCTGATATGCAGCTTCAGGCCGATCGTGAACAGCAGCAGGGTTACGCCGAGGTCGGCGATCTTCTGCAGGACCTCGGTGTTCTGCATCCCCATCGCGCTGAGCGCGAAGCCGGCCGCAAGGAAGCCGATCAGCGGCGGCAGGTGCGCCATCCTCGCGACCAGTCCGAGCAGGAAGGCAACACCGAGCGGCGCGACGTGCATCACGTCGACAGCGGCGAGGTCAAGCGGGGCGAGTTCTTGCATTCCGGGGACTGACGGGGCGGGGACTGCAGCAGGCGCCTATCATCGCACAGATGCCCGCTCCGGGTTGGCCAGCCATCAACCCATGATGCCGAGTTGCCGGTAGTGACCCCAGATCGGTTCGACGGCCTCGGGCGGCAGCGGTCGGGCGAGCAGGAACCCCTGGAAATAGTCGCAGCCTTCCGCGGCGAGGAATTTCCTCTGTTGCTCGGTCTCGACACCCTCCGCGATGGTCTCCAGCGACAGCTCCCGCGCCATCGCGAGGATCGCGCGGGCGATCGCGACATCGTTGCGGTCGTCGGGAAGGTCGTTGACGAACGCCCGGTCGATCTTCAGCGTGTCGACCGGCAGCCGCTTCAACGTGGCCAGCGAGGAGTGACCGGTGCCGAAGTCGTCGACCGCGATGCGTACGCCGAGATCGCGCAGGCCCGACAGAATGCTCACGACCTGCTCGACATGGTCCATCACGAAGGTCTCGGTGACCTCGAGTTCGAGCAGCTGCGGGTCGATCCCGGTATCGCGCAGCACCTCGTCGACGGCCACGACGATATTGCCGCGCATGATCTGCGGGCCCGCCAGGTTGACCGACAGGCGGATCGACGGTGCACCGCGTGCCTGCCAGTGGCGCATCTGCTGACAGGCGCTGCGCAGGGCCCATTCTCCGATCACCACGATCAGTCCGGTCTCTTCGGCCAGCGGGATGAAGTCACCCGGTGGGATCATGCCCATCACCGGGTCCTGCCAACGGATCAGGGCCTCGACGCCGACCATCTGTCCATCGGCCCCGAACAGCGGTTGATAGTGCAGGGTGAATTCTTCGTTGTGGATGGCGCGGTGCAGACGCGTTTCCAGCGCGATCCGGTTGCGCGTACCCGACGACATCGAACGGTCGAAGAACTGGTAGTTGTTGCGGCCGGCCGCCTTCGCCTGGTACATGGCCGCATCGGCATGCTTGACCAGGGTTGTCGCATCGTCGCCGTGCGTCGGGTACAGGCTGATGCCGATACTGGCGCCGATATGCAGCTTGTGATCCTCGATCGTGAACGGCTGCGAGAGGGCCTCGACGACCTTCTGCGCGACCGACCCGATGGCGTCCCGGTCGCTGGCCGATTCGAGCAGGATCGTGAACTCGTCACCACCGAGCCGGGCGATCGTGTCCTCACCGCGCACCAGTCGCTGCAGCCGCCTGGCAACCGCCTGCAGCAACTGGTCGCCGATCGGGTGACCGAGCCCGTCGTTGACGTTCTTGAAGCGGTCGAGGTCGAGGAACAGCAGGGCCAGGCGGGAACGCAGGCGGTGTGCGCGCTGGATGGCATGGGTAAAGCGATCGAAGAACAGCTCGCGATTCGGCAGACCGGTGAGGTTGTCGAAATAGGCCAGCCGGTGAATGCGCTGCTCGCTGCGGCGCTGTTCCGTGATATCACGGATGACTGAGACATACTCGACCGCGACCTCGTCGTCGGTGACGGCGACGATCGTCTGCCAGGTCGGGAACAGTTCGCCGTCGCGTCGCTGATTCCATATCTCGCCCTCCCAGTGGCCCTCCTTGTGCAGCGTGTCCCACATCTGCTGGTAGAACACCGGCGGATGCTCGCCGGACTGGTACGGCGGCCGGGGCTGATCGATCAAGTCGGCTTCGTCGTAGCCGACCATGGCGCATAGGGCGCGGTTGACGCGCAGGATGCGGCCGGTCGAGTCGGCGACGACGATGCCTTCGGTGATGTGCTGAAAGACCCTTTCGGCGAGCATCAGCGACGCCTCGGCGCGTTTGCGCGAACTGATGTCGCCAAACACCACGACCGCGCCGCTGTGTTCGGGCATCGGCGTCAGCGAGAAGCCGACATCGAATACGCTGCCGTCGCTGCGTTTCAGGCGGGTCTCACCCTTGAGGTTGTCGTTCGGATCGCGTGCCAGCATCGGGCAGTTCGCCTGGCAGATGCCAAGTCCGTCGGGTCCCTCGCCGATCCGGCGATCGCGCACCTCGTCAAGCCGATAACCCAACATCCGGGCGGCCGCCGGGTTCATGAAGTTCACCCTGCCATCGCGATCG
>JASFVZ010000348.1:0-3655 GCA_050049565.1 Chromatiaceae bacterium
ATCGCTGATCAGCTCGGCAAATGAATTGATCGACCTTCACGAGCTGCGACTCGCATCGCTGCAGAACCAGCTGCCGTCCGAGCTGTTTTACCTGCTGCTTTCCCTGGCGACGCTATCGGTTGCCTTCCTTGCGTGGAGCTTCGGTGCTGCATCGCAGCGAGGACGAACACCTATGATCCTGCTTGCACTCCTCATTGGTGCTGTGTTGCTGCTGATCATGGACGTGAACCGACCTCAGCGGGGGATCATAGAGGTCGGTGTTGCTCCTCTGGAACGGGCGCAGAAGAGCATCTCCACGCCGATGCAGTGATGCCACGTCATGGCGCGCACAATAGAACGACTTCGACGGGCTCACGCCCTGACCGGCAGCACCGATGCACTGGACCGATTCGACGCGTGGCGAGCACTGGATGAACGGTAAAATCGGTTTGATTTCAGTCAGTTAATTCACCGAATCTATTTGGGGGTATCCGTGGGGGGCATAATCGGCGTTTCGCATTTTAAGTCATTGATTTATAGGGCAGTGTGACTGTCGCCGCCTCGTTTGCGCGGCGGCCGAGGCAGATTTCGTTGGCCCTTCAGGGACTTGAGGAAAAAGGTCTCATCCGCCTCCACGATACCGTGCACCTGTGAAGCCTGGTGCAGCGCTGGCGCTTCGAGGAAACGCCGCCGCCAGCGCAGGGCCGTGTTTTTGTGGATCGCACACTGCGTGGCAGCTTGGCGTATCGTCACCCCGTCAATCAATGCTTGGGCGAAACGCAGCCAACGTGGGCGTTGGCGAAGATGGGCCAAGGGTGAGCCGGTGAGGGCATTGCTGGTTCGGCCACATGCCTTACAGCGATGGCGGGGAAGGCCGTGAGCCGATCCCCACCGAATCAGATGGGCGGCATCGCAATGAGGACAATGTGTGGGAGGATGGGCCTCGAGCAGCCGATCGACCGTACAGTTATCCTCCTGCTCAATACGAGCATGCAACTGCTCCCACTGACTGGGCGACAAGCGTTCCAGTTGGCTCAGCCAAGCGCGAAACATTGCTTTGTCCATGATGAGTCCTCCTGCATGGAGTCTTCACCTTTGAGTCTAGGCCCGCCAACACCTAACGGGGACATAGCCATTTTTTTCCACCCGCCTGATGCCCTGCGTGACATAGGCGTCCAGGCGTATTGACCCAGATTGCCGTCCGGTGAACTATTGGGTCATCCCTAGCAAACCAGCCCACTTCGCGGCCTCGGATCCGGGGCCCATCCGGACCTAGCGGCACGTCCGCGGCTCGGACTGGCCGCCGACCAGGATGGGCTTTTCATTGCGGTGAGACGACATGGCTGAATCGACGCTCGACCCCGGCGCTGATAGCGGGCAGCCTGAGGAGCGACCGGGTTTCGCCGGGTTCATCGTCGGGATCGGCGCCTCAGCGGGCGGTCTGGAGGCACTCGAGCGCTTCTTCACCCATTGTCCGTCAGATACCGGCGCGGCCTTCGTCGTGGTGCAGCACCTGTCGCCGGATCACAAGAGCATGATGCTCGACCTGCTGGCCCGCTACACGTCGATGCAGGTGGTCATGGTGCAGGACGGCATGGGGATCGAGGCGGACAAGGTCTTTCTGATTCCCGCCGGTACCATCATGCGGCTGTCGGGCGACCGATTCGAGTTGCGTCCGAAGGCGCCGCACATCCTTACCCTGCCGATCGACATCTTCTTCACGTCCCTGGCGGACGCCTACAGCCGCCAGGCGGTGGGTATCGTGCTGTCGGGAACGGGCTCCGACGGATCGCGTGGCGCGATGGCGATCAACGCCTCCGGCGGTTTTCTGATGGCCCAGGAATCCAAGACCGCGAAATTCGACGGTATGCCGGCAAGCGTTATCGGGACCGGGCTCGTCGACGCGATTCTGCCAGCCGAGGAACTGCCTCAACGTCTGGTCGCCCACATCAACAATCTCCCGGCCGAAACGCTGCTGAAGGTGCCGCAGCAGGTCGAGGTGCCGGTCAGTGACGAGGAGGCCTACGAGGGCATCATGCAGCTGCTGCTGCAATCCGCAGGCATCGACTTCCACGATTACAAGCTCGCGACGATATTGCGCCGGATCGAGCGGCGTATGCAGGTGCGGCACCTCAATCGCATCGAGAACTACTATGCCTTGCTGAAGGGCGACCGGCAGGAACTGTTCACCCTGAAACGTGAACTGCTGATCCCGGTGACCAACTTCTTTCGCGATCCCGACGCGTTCAAGGTACTCGAGCGTGAAGTGGTTGCGAAGATCGTCAATGATTCACACACCGGGTCGACGATCCGGGTCTGGGTCGCCGGCACCTCGACCGGCGAAGAGGCCTATTCGATTGCGATGCTGTTTCTCGAGGCGTTCGAGCACGGGCGAAAGTGGCCGAGTCTCAAGGTCTTCGCGACCGATGTCAGTCAGGACAGCATCGACGCCGCCGCTTCGGGCGTCTTCAGCGAGGCGACCGCGACCGAGATAACCCGTGAGCGTCTGGAGCGGTTCTTCACGCAGACCGGCAGCAGTTTCACGGTCAAGCCGGAACTGCGCCAGACGATCGTGTTCGCCAAGCACAACCTGCTGTCCGACCCGCCGTTCACCCAGATGGACCTGGTGTCCTGCCGCAACACCCTGATCTACTTCACCCAGGAGGCGCAGCGCAAGGCGCTGCAGCGGTTGCAGTTTGCCGCCAGGTCGAAGGGATACCTGTTCCTCGGTTCGAGTGAAGCGCTGGCCAACGGCGACCTGGGCTTCTCGGTCAAGGACAGCAAGTACAAGCTGTTCCAACGCTCGGCGAATGCGCCGGCGCTGTCGTTCGATACCGAGCACCAGGCATTTCGCGGCTATGTCGCACGTTCTGTCCGTGGCAAGCCGGTGCCTGTAACGACCGCCGGCAAGGATACGGTTGCGATCGACAGCGCTTCGCGTGCCTTGCTCAAGCAATACGCACCGCCATCGATGCTGGTCAACGACCGCAACGAGGTCATCCACCTGTTCGGTGACGTGCAGCCCTATTTCCAGGCGCGCGAAGGGTCGGCCAGCCTCGAGGTCGGCCGCGTCCTGCCGGAGTCGATCGTGCCGGTCGCTTCGGCATTGATGTTCAAGTCGGCCAAAGACCATCAACGGATGGTGTCGGACCTGATCCATGTCGAGCTCAACGACGGCAACCGCCTGCTGGTGCGCCTGTCGGTCACGCCAGTCGCGCAGCAGGGCGACGCGACGCTGCTGCTGCTGAGCTTCGAGGCGCATCGACGCATCGAGGAAGGCGAGGCACCGGTGCCGATCGATGTCGACGCGGAGACGGTGGCCCGGGTGGATGTGCTGGAACGCGAGCTGACCGCGACCCGGGAGAGTCTGCAGGCGACGATCGAGGAGCTGGAGACCTCGAACGAGGAGCTGCAGGCGACCAACGAGGAGCTGATGGCATCGAACGAGGAGCTTCAGAGTTCCAACGAAGAACTCCAGTCGGTCAACGAAGAGCTGAATACGGTCAATGCCGAGTATCAGGAGAAGGTCGGCATCCTCAACAAGGTCAACGCCGATCTCGACAGCATGGCCAAGGCGGTGGGCGTGGCCACCGTGTTCGTCGACGATGACATGAACCTGACGCGCTACAGTCCTGATGCCGTCGGGATCTTCAAGCTCCGCGAGACGGATGTCGGC
>JASFVZ010000349.1:0-3652 GCA_050049565.1 Chromatiaceae bacterium
CGTCGTGAACGACATGGCAAAAAATATCGTGTTGTGGGTCATCATCGCTGTGGTCCTGATGACCGTCTTCAACAGCTTTACCGCGCCAAAGACCAGCGCCCCGCAGATCTCTTACTCGAAATTCCTTGAGCAGGTCGAGAGTCAGAATGTACAGAGCGTGACCATCTACAAGGATGGCCAGATCGACGGCATCATGACGTCGGGCAGCCGTTTCTCGACCGAATCGCCCAATGACCCGGGTCTGGTCGGTGATCTGCTCAAGTCGGGCGTCGAAATCCGGGCCAAGCCGCCCGAGCAGCCATCGATCCTGTGGCAGATCCTGATCAACTGGTTCCCGCTGTTCATTCTCATCGGACTGTGGATCTTTTTCATGCGCCAGATGCAGGGCGGTGGCGCCGGACGTGGCGCCATGTCGTTCGGCAAGAGCAAGGCCCGCATGCTGACCGAGGACCAGGTCAAGGTGACCTTCACCGACGTCGCCGGCTGCGAAGAGGCCAAGGAAGAAGTGAAGGAACTGGTCGACTTCCTGAAGGACCCGTCCAAGTTCCAGAAACTCGGCGGCAAGATCCCGAAAGGTGTGCTGATGGTCGGCCCGCCGGGAACCGGTAAGACCCTGCTCGCCCGCGCCATAGCCGGCGAGGCCAAGGTGCCGTTCTTCACGATCTCGGGTTCGGACTTCGTTGAGATGTTCGTCGGGGTCGGCGCATCCCGGGTCCGCGACATGTTCGAGCAGGCCAAAAAGCACGCGCCCTGTATCATCTTTATCGACGAGATCGACGCGGTGGGTCGACATCGCGGCGCCGGTCTCGGCGGCGGGCACGACGAGCGCGAGCAGACCCTGAACCAGCTGCTGGTCGAGATGGACGGCTTCGAGGGCAACGAGGGCGTGATCGTGATCGCTGCGACCAACCGTCCGGACGTCCTGGACCCGGCGCTGTTGCGTCCCGGCCGCTTCGACCGCCAGGTCGTGGTCGGTCTGCCGGACATCCTCGGCCGCGAGCAGATCCTCAAGGTACACCTGCGCAAGGTGCCGCTGGCCGACGACGTCAAGCCGTCGCTGATCGCCCGCGGCACGCCGGGCTTCTCCGGGGCCGATCTGGCCAACCTGGTCAACGAGGCGGCGCTGTTCGCGGCGCGTGCCGACAAGCGCCTGGTCGACATGGACGACATGGAGAAGGCCAAGGACAAGATAATGATGGGCGCCGAGCGCAAGTCGATGGCGATGAAGGAGAGCGAAAAGCGCCTGACCGCCTACCACGAGGCCGGGCACGCGATCGTCGGCCTCAAGGTGCCGTCGCATGATCCGGTTTACAAAGTGTCGATCATCCCGCGCGGCCGGGCACTTGGTGTGACCATGTTCCTCCCGGAAGAGGACCGCTACAGCCACAGCAAGGAGCACCTGGAGAGCCAGATTTCGAGCCTGTTCGGCGGTCGAATCGCCGAAGAGCTGATTTTCGGCGCCCACTCGGTGACGACCGGTGCGTCCAACGACATCATGCGGGCTACCGAAATCGCGCGGAACATGGTGACCAAGTGGGGGCTGTCCGACCGGATGGGCCCGTTAGCCTACGGCGAAGACGAGGGCGAGGTGTTCCTCGGCCGCTCGGTGACCCAGCACAAGGCACTGTCGGATGACACGGCCCACGCCATCGACGAAGAGGTCCGGGCCTTCATCGATAGGAACTACGACCGTGCCCAGCAGATCCTCGAAGAGCACATGGACAAGCTACATGCGATGGCCGATGCGCTGATCAAGTTCGAGACCATCGACAGCAACCAGATCAAGGACATCATGGAGGGGCGCGACCCGCGGCCGCCGGCCGGTTGGGACGACGATTCGCAGGCCAAGCCGGGCGGCGGCACCGGCGCGGAGACCGACAGCGAAACGGCGAAGCCGGAAGGCGAATCGCCGATCGGTGGCCCCGCTGGCCAGCACTGATCGCGGCAGGCGCCGTCCGGCGCCTGCTCTGGCATAATCCGGCATGGCCGGGCGGCAGTCGCCGCCCGGCCTTTTTGTTGTCGCTGACATGCTGCTCGACTGCGCCGGAAAATCACTCGACCTGACCCGTCCCCGGGTCATGGGGATCCTCAATGTAACGCCGGATTCGTTCTCTGACGGCGGTCGATTCCTTGCCGCGGGCCAGGCCGTGGATCAGGCCACCCGGATGATCGAGGCGGGTGCAGCGATCATCGACATTGGCGGTGAGTCCACCCGTCCAGGGGCCAGCCCGGTGTCGGCGCAGCAGGAGATCGACCGCGTGATGCCGGTGCTCGAGCGGCTGGTGGACGCCTGCGACACCCCCGTCTCCATCGATACCACCAAGCCGGAGGTCATGCGCGCCGCGGCGGCGGCCGGTGCCGGGCTGATCAATGACGTTGCGGCGTTGCGGGCGCCGGGGGCGATCGAGACGGCCGCGGCGACCGGTCTGCCGGTGTGCCTGATGCATATGCAGGGCGAGCCGCGGACCATGCAGAAGTCACCTCAATACGCGGAGGTCGTTGCCGATATCCTGGATTACCTGGCGCAACGCCTCGCGGCGTGCGAGACCGCGGGTATCCCGCGATCGCGGCTGCTGGTCGATCCGGGTTTCGGCTTCGGCAAGACGCTGGAGCACAACCTGGCCCTGCTGTCGCGACTGTCGGCATTTCGCCGGCTCGGGGTGCCGGTATTGATCGGGATCTCGCGCAAATCCATGCTGGGTCAATTGACCGGGCGTCCGGTCGAGAAACGGCTCGCCGCCAGTGTTGCCGCGGCGATCCTGGCCGCCCAACGGGGCGCGTCGATCATCCGCGTACACGACGTCGCCGAGACAGTGGACGCATTGAAAATCCTGCAGGCGGTCGCCGACGTCGACCTGCCGCAAACCGGGGAACGGACCGTATGACAAGAAAGTATTTCGGTACCGATGGCATCCGGGGCCGAGTTGGCAGCGGCCCCATCAATCCTGAGTTCGTGCTCAAGCTGGGCTGGGCCGCCGGTCGGGTGCTGGGCCGGGGGCCGGGCAGCAAGGTGCTGATCGGCAAGGACACCCGGATATCGGGTTACATGTTCGAGGCCGCGCTCGAGGCCGGGCTGGCGGCGGCGGGGGTCGGCATCCGCATGCTCGGTCCTATGCCGACACCGGCGGTCGCGTACCTGACGCGTACCCTGCATGCCAGCGCCGGGATCGTCATCAGTGCCTCGCACAACCCGCACGAGGACAACGGGATCAAGTTCTTCTCCGGCGACGGCAACAAGCTGCCGGACGCCGTCGAAGCGCAGATCGAGGCCGAGATCGACCAGCCGCTGACCACCGTGCGCTCCGGCGAGCTCGGCAAGGCCAAGCGAATCGACGATGCCCGCGGTCGGTACATCGAGTTCTGCAAGAGCACCATCCCGTCACGCCTGAGTTTTCGCGGGATGCGGCTGGTCGTCGACTGTGCACACGGGGCGACCTACCACATCGCGCCGGCGGTGCTCGAGGAGATCGGGGCCGAGGTGATTCGGATCGGTGCGGAGCCCAACGGGTTGAACATCAACGACGGATTCGGCGCCACCCAGCCGAAAGCGCTGGCCGCGTCGGTACGGGTCAATGGTGCCGACCTCGGTATCGCGTTCGATGGCGACGGCGACCGGGTGGTCATGGTCGACGACCAGGGCGAGATCGTCGAT
>JASFVZ010000351.1:0-3641 GCA_050049565.1 Chromatiaceae bacterium
CGTGGATGACTACCTCGCGGTCTACGACGCGGCACTGGCTGGTGCGCGGGAGCAGGTGACGTAATGTGCGGTCTTGCAGGGATCTTCGATCTCGATCAGGCGAGGGACATCGACCGGGCCTTGCTGGATCGGATGAACCAGAGCCAGTTCCACCGTGGGCCGGACGAGGGTGGACTGCATGTCGAGCCGGGGGTCGGTTTGGGACATCGCCGGCTCTCGATCATCGACCTGTCATCGGGCCAGCAACCGATGCACAGCGCCGACGGCAACCTGTGCGTGGTCTACAACGGCGAGATCTACAATTTTGCCGAGCTGCGCGAGACCCTGACGGCCCAGGGCTATACCTTTCGGACGCGATGCGACACCGAGGTCATCCTCTACGCCTGGCAGGCCTGGGGCGAGTCGTGCGTCGACCAGTTTCGCGGCATGTTCGCGTTTGCGCTGTTCGATCGCGCCGCGCAGAGCCTGTTCCTGGCCCGTGATCGTCTGGGCATCAAGCCGCTCTACTACGCGATCCTGCCGGACGGCCATCTGATCTTCGGCTCCGAGCTCAAGGTGCTGAAACAGCACCCGCGGCTGCCACGCGCGGTCGATGCCAGCGCGATCGAAGACTATTTCGCGCTGGGCTATGTTCCGGAACCGAAGACCATCTATTCGGGCGTGCAGAAACTGCGCCCCGGTCACACCTTGCGTTTTCGGCGCGGGGCCGCGCGGCCTGTGCAACGTCCCTACTGGGACCTGCACTTCAGGGAAACCAGCCGACGCGACGAGAGCCAGATCGCCGAGGAACTGGTCGAGCGCCTGCGTGAAGCCGTAGACATCCGGCTGGTCGCAGAGGTCCCGCTCGGCGCGTTCCTGTCCGGCGGGGTCGATTCGAGCGCCGTCGTGGCGATGATGGCCCAGCTGCAGGACGAGCCGGTCAACACCTGTGCGATCGGTTTCGATGTCAAGCAGTTCGACGAGACCGACTACGCGCGCATGGTCGCCGAACGCTACGCGACCAACCACTTTGAGCAGCAGGTCGCGAGCGAGGACTTCGATCTGGTCGACACGCTCGGTTCCCTGTACGACGAACCCTATGCGGACAGTTCGGCCATCCCGACTTACCGGGTCTGCGAACTCGCCCGACAGCGCGTCACGGTCGCCTTGTCGGGGGACGGTGGCGACGAGCATTTCGCCGGCTACCGGCGGTATCGCTGGCACATGAACGAGGAGCGGTTGCGTCGCCGGCTGCCACTGGGTATCCGACGCCCGCTGTTCGGTGCCCTGGGAGCGCTCTATCCGAAGGCCGACTGGGCGCCGCGCGTGTTCCGGGCCAAGACCACCTTCCAGGCGCTGGCGCGGGATTCGGTCGAGGCCTATATGCACACGGTGTCGCAGACCAGCGAGCTGCAGCGTGATGCCCTGTTCAGCGCGTCGCTCAAACGGCGCCTGGGCGGCTACCGGGCGATTGATCTGTTCCACGCGCACGCGCAGGCGGCGGGAACCGATGATCCCCTGTCGCTGATCCAGTACCTGGATACCAAGACCTACCTGGTCGGTGACATCCTGACCAAGGTCGATCGGGCGAGTATGGCGCACGCCCTGGAGGTCCGGGTCCCGATGCTGGACCACAAGTTCGTCGAATGGGCGGCGCAGCTGCCGTCTGGCATCAAGCTGAAAGGACAGCAGGGCAAGTACATTCTGAAGCGTGCACTCGAGCCCTATCTGCCCAAAGACGTTCTGTACCGTCCGAAGATGGGCTTCGGGGTGCCGCTGGCCAAGTGGTTCCGGGGGCCGCTGAAGGAACGCATTCGCCAGACCATGACCCAGGGGAGCCTGGTCGAATCGGGCCTGTTCGAGCCAGGCTATCTGCGGGAACTGGTCGATCACCATCAGTCCGGCGTGCGCGACTACAGTACCGTGCTGTGGTCGCTGCTGATGTTCGAGGCGACGATGCGCGACGAGTCTCTCGAGCTTTCCTAACCCACGAGATGTCCGGCCGGCAGCCGGTCGAACCAGCGGTCGAGTGCCGGATCGGCATCGATCTGGCAGCCGGGTGCCGTGGTCGCGGGCGTCGCAATCGGCCGGCCTGCCGCCAGGTCGTCGAGGGCGTTGCGCAGATAGTGCCGCGTTGGCAACGGCCGCGTGTAGCCGATACCGAACTGGTCGTCGACCGCGCCGCGATAGCGCAGCCTGAGATCTCGGTCGATCACGAACGTATCGCCCGTGTTGTTGACACCCAGCGCGTTGGCCAACGCGAAACTGCCTTGGGCGACGTAGACGCCGGGAACCCGCAGCGGGCGCTGATCCTGTGCTCTCAGGGTCGCATCCACGCTGACGTTCGGATAGATCATCACGAAGCCAAACCCCTGGTCGGCGTAAAACGCCGCAAGCTCTGCGATCCGCGGCCCATAGCGGCGTGAGACGGGGCAGTCCGGGTCGCGCACGACGATGACGCCGCCGCGCTCGCCCACCAGCCGCGACAAGCCGTGCAACTGGCCGTCGGCGCCCTGCACCTGGAGATCGGGAATCGGCTGCCCGATGCCGACATTGGCCGGTGCGAGCGGCGTCGGACCGAGGGACAGGTTCGGCGTCCGTTCCGGCGGCGCCACAAAGTCGTCCTGATCGAGTGCCGCCGTGCTCAACGGCAGCCCGATCAACACGGTCAGGGTGATTGTTCCGAGTCCTCGAATGCGCATCTGACAGTCCTCCCTGCCCAGAGGACCGGCAATATCATGCGCCTTATTTCGGTCGGATCGTCGCTTACCCAACGAAAACACCCGTGGTCGGCAAGGCCACGGGTGCTTTTTATGCGATCGGGCAGGGCCCGATGGCGCTACGCTGGTTGTCAGCCCTTGCCGCCGGTTGCGCCCGCGTTCATGACGTCGAGCATCTGCTGGTTGACGCGGATCGCCGTCTCGATGACCTCGGCCGGCAACAGCTTGCTGTTGATCAGCATGTCGAGGTTCAGCATCATCAGCCAGAGCTTGCCGTCGGCGTCCTCGACCATCGAGATCCGGCAGGGCATATAGCTCGAGAAGACCGGGTCGGCGATGACCATCAGCCGTGCGTCCAGCGGGTTGCAGAACTGGTAGATCGACAGGTGGGGCATTTCGACGCCCTGCTTGGCGAGGAACTGTGACACCTTTTGCTGCGCGACCTTCTTGAGACCGATTTCCTCCGCCTTCGCGACCATCGCCTTCTCGGCGCCTTCGGTGTCGATGCCCTCGTCGACCGCCATACGCACCACGGTCTGGGTGATATCGGTGATCTGAATGCTCTCGGTCAGCTCACGACGCTGCGGCCGGGCGAACGCCGGGCGGTAGATCGGTGGCTGGAAAGCGTAGCCGGGAACGATGCGCTCGTCGTCGAGCGTCGCCAGATAGGCGGTCAGATTGAGGAAGTCGACATCCTCGTAGTCCGCAAACGTGTCGTCTTCCTCGTCATTGGCATGGATGCGTACGCCCTGCGCGAAATTGCGCATGGTCGTGTAGAGGTACTCGGGGTGCTGACCGGCCAGCGGCGGCGCCTCCTTGCTCGCCTTGCCATAGCCGTCGCGGTTGTGGCAGTTGCGGCAATCGCGATAGGTGCGCTGGCCCTCGTCGACGTCGCCGCCGATGCGCGAGCGGATGTCGAACATCTCGTCCGAGCTCAGGTCG
>JASFVZ010000350.1:0-3641 GCA_050049565.1 Chromatiaceae bacterium
TGTGTCGAACAGCGCGGGCTGGGGGGTTTCTTCCGCGGACTGTTCGATTAACCTCGCGGCTACTGTCCAAAACGCGCGCGCCGACTCACCGTGCTTGTCCTTCGCTATCGGCTGATCTTGCTGACCATTTTTCTGCCTGTCGGGCTGGCCGGCCTGGCAGGTTGCGGCGCCGTCCCGCGTGCCGATCGTCCGGCCACCGTCGAGAGCCGCGGGTCGGAAGTGCCGCCGCCACCACCCGAACCGACCGGTGGTCGGACCCAGATCTCGGCCTATACCCCGCCGGCGGCCCCCAGCTACGCCCGACCAGCGCCGGCGCGCGCTGTCAAAGTGCTGCAGCAGCGCGCCGATGATCAGCAGCGGGCAGGTGACTACGCGAACGCGAGCGCCAGCCTCGAACGGGCGCTGCGCATCGCACCCGACGACCCGGCATTGTGGCACCAGCTCGCCGGGGTGCGGCTCGAAGAGGGCCGATACGCCATGGTCACGGAGCTGGCCGCCAAGTCCAACAGCCTGGCGGATCCGGCCGACCGCGCCCTGCGGCGAGCCAACTGGTCGCTGATCGCAGAGGCCCGCAAGGCCCTCGGTGACAGCGCTGGTGCCCGCGAGGCGCGTCGCTTCGCGGCCAGTCCCTGAATTCTCTGACCAAGCTCAAATAAGGAGGCGACATGGCAGATATCCAACTGTCTTCGCAATTGTTCCAGGACATCCAGACCGCGGTGCAGCGCCAGGCACCGGATGCCGATCAGGGCGTCGTGATGCAGTATCTCGCCGCGGTCATGGGATACCTGCTCGGCAGCCAGCACGGCATGCCCGCAGCCGATCGGGAGGAGTTCATGGACGAGCTGTGCGGATTCGCCCGGCACGTCTATGAGGATGTGGCTGCGCAACAGCAGCAACAACAGCAGCAGGCCAGTCCGGCGTCTGGCGAGGCCTTCGGCTACTGGGAACCGCCGAGCAGCTGACCGGCGCGTCTGTGGCAGGAACGCGCTTCGGTATAGAATCCCGCAGTCGTTCTGTCACGGGTGTCGCAGTGTGAGCAATCCCTACGCCGCCGAAAAGCTCATAGCGCAGGCCCGCCAGCTGGCGGCCGACTACCGGCGGACGATGGGAAAACCATTGCCTGGCGTCAGCAACGAGATCGCCGAGCATGATGCCGTGCGGCTGCTGGAACTCGAGGCCACGCCCGAACAGGACGTCGCCTGGGATGCGATCGACCCCGAAACCGGCCATCGGATCCAGATCAAAAGCCGTACCATCTTCGACGAGAGCAAGGGCGGACAACGCATCGGCCAGCTCAAGCTGAACCAGGATTGGGATGCCGTCGTGCTGGTGTTGATGGACGAAGACTACAACCCCTACGAGATCTACCGTGCCCTGCGGGACGACCTGACCGAGTACGTCGACGCGTCGAGCAGCGGCCGTGCCAAGCGTGGCGCGATGTCGGTTGCCCGATTTAAGATCCTCGGCGAGCTGGTCTGGGACAGCGTCAACGGGAAGCAGGACGAGGTCTGGGAGAACCGTGCCGAATAGTGGCCGGCCACCCGGGCCAGCGTGATGGATATCGAACAGGTGCTCGGCCCGGACGGGCTGCTGGCCCGCACCCTGGATGGCTTCGCCGAGCGCCCACAGCAGCGGGCGATGGCCGAGGCCGTTGCCGCCGCCATCGAAGACCGCGATGTGTTGATCGCCGAGGCAGGGACCGGCACCGGCAAGACCTTCGCCTATCTGGTGCCCGCCCTGTTGTCCGGTCTCAAGGTCATCATCTCGACCGGCACGCGCAATCTGCAGGACCAGTTGTTCCTGCGCGATCTACCGGTGCTGCGGGACGCCATGGCGAGCCCGGCGCAGGTGGCCCTGCTCAAGGGACGCGCCAACTACCTCTGCCTGCATCGCCTGGAAGGGGCGCTGGCCGACCCCCGCGGACACGGCCGCGAGTCCCTGCGCTGGCTCAAACGCATTCGCGAATGGTCGATGATCACCAAGCGCGGCGACATCAGTGAGCTGAGTGCGGTGCCCGAGGATGCATCGATCTGGCCGCACGTGACCTCGACGACCGATAACTGTCTGGGCCAGGACTGTCCGGCATGGCGCCGTTGCCACCTGGTCGAGGCGCGGCGGCAGGCCCAGGAAGCCGACCTGGTGGTGGTCAACCATCACCTGTTATGCGCTGATTTCGCACTGAAGGATGACGGTTTCGGAGAGCTGTTGCCGGGTGCGGACGCCTTCATCGTCGACGAGGCGCATCAGCTGCCTGACGTGGCGAGCACATTCTTCGGCAGCACGCTCAGTACACGACAACTGATCGAGCTGGCGAATGACACCCGGATCGAATATCACCGGGAGGCCGATGACCTGCGCGAGTTGCCACCGCGGCTCGATGCGCTGAGCAAGGCGGCACGCGACCTGCGGCTGGCCTTTGGCACCGCCCAGCGCCGCGGCGCCTGGCCCGAGATCGAAGGTGACGCAAGGGTAACGGAGGCCGTTACCGATTGCCGCGAATGCATCGCCGAAGTCCAGGTGCTGCTCGAAGCACTCGAAGGTCGGGGCAAGGGGCTCGACGCCTGTCTCGAACGCTGCCGGGCGCTCGCGGGCCAGCTCGAACAGTTGACCGGCGACGACAGCGACGAGACGCACATCCGCTGGTTCGAGACCTTTGCCCAGAGTCTGCGTCTGCACAGCACACCGCTCGATGTCGCGGCGCTCTTTCAGGGACAGATGTCCCGGCATTCGGCGGCCTGGATCTTCACCTCTGCGACCCTGGCGGTCGGCGCATCGTTTGCGCATTTCCAGGCCCAGCTCGGACTCGAAGCGGCCCAGACCCGCCAATGGGACAGCCCGTTCGACTATGCGAACCAGGCCTTGTGGTTCGTGCCGCGCGGCATGCCGCAGCCCAGTGACCCCGCCTACGTCGAGACCCTGGTCGACCTTGTAGAACCGATCCTGGAGGCCAGCAGCGGCAGGGCCTTCCTGCTGTTCACCAGCCACCGCGCCCTGCGCCGAGCGGCCGAACTGCTCGAGGCGCGGCTCTCTCTCCCGTTGCTGGTGCAGGGCAGTGCCCCCAAGGCCGAGTTGTTGCAGCGCTTCGTCGATCTGGGCAACGCCGTTCTGCTCGCGACCTCGAGTTTCTGGGAGGGCGTCGATGTGCGCGGCGAGGCCCTGTCGCTGGTCGTGATCGACAAGCTGCCGTTCGCATCGCCCGGCGATCCGGTGCTGCAGGCCAGGCTGGACGCCATGCGGCGCGCCGGGCGCAACCCGTTCATGGCGTACCAGGTGCCCCAGGCCGCGATCGCCCTCAAACAGGGGGCGGGGCGCCTGATCCGCGACCGCGGTGATCGCGGGGTGCTCGTACTGTGCGACCCGAGGTTGCTACGCAAGGGATACGGGCAGCAGTTCCTCGATGCGATGCCGCCGTTCGCCCGCACGCGCGAACTGGAGCGCGTGCTCGAGTTTTTCGATTGACGCGGCTTTTTTCGAGGCCTTCATGACCGGGGTCAGCATTTTTGGTTGCTTCGAGTGGGGGAATTTGGCGAGAATCGCCGCCCAGTATCGCGCCGGGCTATCGCTGCCACATATCCGGTGCACAAGGTCCAGCGCCTTTCCAGAGGCGCAGAACCTTGCCTGAGAACACATGCGTGGCCGAA
>JASFVZ010000058.1:0-8411 GCA_050049565.1 Chromatiaceae bacterium
AAACTCGTATTAGCGAAATTAAACAGACAGTTACGCTCGGTCGCTTGTCGCTATGACATGCCGGCGAACAGACGTAGACGTGGCAACATGAGCGATAAGGTCCGCCCCGCAGTGCTGCTGATCCTCGATGGATGGGGCACGAGCGAAACCGTCGAACACAACGCGATCGCGGCCGCCGCGACCCCGGTATGGGATCGCCTCTGGGCCCGATACCCCCACACCCTGATCCGGACCTCGGGATCCTCGGTCGGTCTGCCGGGGGGCCAGATGGGTAACTCCGAGGTCGGTCATCTCAATCTCGGCGCGGGCCGGGTGGTCTATCAGGAGTTCACCCGGATCAGCCGGTCGATACGCACCGGCTCGTTCTTCAGCAACAGGACACTGACCGACGCGGTGGACCTGGCGGTGCAGAACCGGTCCGCGGTGCACATCCTCGGTCTGCTGTCGCCGGGCGGGGTGCACAGTCACGAGACCCATATTCACGCGATGGCCAGGCTGGCCGTCGAGCGCGGTGCCGGGCAGGTCTTCGTACACGCCTTTCTGGACGGTCGCGATATGCCGCCGAAGAGCGCCGAGGCGGCGCTGCTGGCGATGGACCAGACCTTCGAGCAACTGGGCGGTGGTCGTATTGCCAGTGTCATCGGCCGTTACTACGCCATGGATCGCGACCACCGCTGGGACCGGATCCAGCGCGCCTACGATCTGCTGACCCTGGGCCGAGCGGACTACACCGCCGCCAGCGGACAGGCCGCCTTGCTGGCCGCGTACGAGCGCGGCGAGACCGATGAGTTCGTGGCCGCCACGGTGATCGGCGAACCGGTCACGGTGAATGACGGCGATGTCGTGATCAACATGAACTATCGCTCGGACCGTGCCCGACAGATCACCCGGGCCTTCATCGAAGACGACTTTTCAGGCTTCGAGCGCACCAGGCGACCACGCCTTGCGGCATTCGTGTCGTTGACCGAGTACAGCAAAGACTTCGACATCCCGGTGGCCTATCCGCCCGAGCGGCTGGAGAACACCTTCGGCGAGTACATCGCCAATCTCGGTCTGCACCAGCTGCGGATCGCCGAGACCGAGAAGTACGCCCACGTGACCTTCTTCTTCAACGGGGGCGTCGAGAAACCCAACGAAGGTGAGGACAGGATCCTGGTGCCATCGCCGAAGATTGCCACCTATGACCTGCAGCCGGAAATGAGCGCCCCAGAGGTCACCGACCGGCTGGTCGAGGCGATTGCGGGCGGTCGCTACGACGCGATTATCTGCAACTACGCCAACGGCGATATGGTCGGGCACACCGG
Source organism: Chromatiaceae bacterium (assembly GCA_050049565.1). Classification (GTDB taxonomy): domain Bacteria; phylum Pseudomonadota; class Gammaproteobacteria; order Chromatiales; family Chromatiaceae; genus Thiosocius. The sequence goes on from JASFVZ010000058.1 coordinate 1,305, forward strand.
CAAGTATGACGCGGCGGTGCAGGCCATCGAGGTTCTCGACGCCTGTCTTGGCCGCGTGACCGAGGCGACGCTGGCCGCCGGCGGCGAACTGCTGATCACGGCTGATCATGGCAACGCCGAGCAGATGGTCGATCCCAAGGCCGATCAGCCGCATACCGCGCACACCGTCAACCCGGTGCCGCTGATCTATGTCGGAGAGCGCGCGTCCGCGTTGATGGATAACGGCGCACTGTGCGACGTGGCGCCGACGCTGCTCCAGATCATGGGCCTGCCACAGCCACCGGAGATGACCGGCCGCACTTTGTTCAAGGCGGCCGATCCGGACGCCGACGCCGCCTGACGGCGGCGAATCCCTGGTTGCCGTAGACCTGCCAAACTACGCTGTGATGTGCAGTGTGTGGTCCCGTCGGTTCCTCTACCCGCTAGTTTCCGGCCTGGTGTTTACGCTGGTCGCCGTGGCCGGCGCCCAGCCGGACGCAGACCGCCAGGCCCAGCTGGACGCCTTGCGTGACCGCATCGAGACCCTGCGCGGACAGATGCGGACAACCAGCGGCGAGCGCAGCGAATTGACCCGGGAGTTGCAGGAAGCGGAACAGCAGATCGGCCGGCTGGCGCGGCGCCTGCGCGTCCTGGACGGCAGGCTCGAGCGTCAGCGGCACGAACTGGCGGTGTTGCTTGGGGAACGGTCTGAGCAGAACGAGGCGCTGGCGCGGCAACGTGCCGAGTTGTCGCGCCAGGTCCGCGCGGCCTATGCCATGGGGCGCCAGGAGCGTCTGCGCATCCTGTTGAACCAGCAGGACCCGGCCACGGTCAGTCGTATGATGGCGTATTACGATTATCTGAATCGCGCTCGTGCGGAAAAGATGCAGGATATCCGGGCGCACCTCGCCCGACTGGACGAGACCGAGCAGGCGATCCGCCGCGAAGAAAATGCCCTGGCCGCGCTGCTCGAAGAGCAGCGCGGCGAACTGGCGGCGCTTAACGACAGCCAGACCCAGCGCCAGTCGGTCGTCGCGGCACTGACCCGCGACCTTCAGGATCAGGGTCGCCAGCTCGACCGCCTGCAGAGGGACGAACAGGATCTCAAGGACCTGATCGAGGGCCTCGAGGAGGCGTTGGCCGACATTCCCGCCGAACCGCCGCAACGTCAGCGCTTTGCCGGTCTCCGCGGCCAATTGCCATGGCCGGCGGTCGGCCGGATAACGCATCGCTATGGGACACCCAGGCTCGGTAGCCTGCGATGGGACGGTGTTATGATTTCAGCGCCCGAGGGGAACGAGGTCAGGGCGGTACATTACGGCCGCGTGGCGTTTGCCGACTGGCTCCGTGGTTTCGGCCTGTTGTTGATCGTGGATCATGGCGATGGCTTCATGACGCTCTATGGCCATAACCAGAGCCTGTTCAAGGAAGTCGGCGATTGGGTCGACAGCAATGAACCGATCGCGCTGGTTGGCAGCAGCGGTGGTCGCGAACAGGCGGGCGTGTATTTCGGTATCCGCCACGAGGGACGACCGGTCAATCCCGCACAGTGGTGTCGTCGGCCGGACGGTCGGCGCGTCGGCTGAGGCCATCGCACCGTCATTGGTTACTGTTTTTCGAGGGCAACATGAATCTCTGCGAATCTCCCCGTCGGACCCTTTATACGATCGTCTGGCCGCTTCTGGTCCTGGCGTTTTGCCTGGTCCAACCGGCCGCGGCCGCCGACGAACCGGACGATGCTGCTTTGCCGCTCGAAGAATTGCGGACGTTTGCGGAGGTGTTCGGCCGGATCAAGAACGACTACGTCGAGCCGGTCGATGACCGAGAACTGCTCAATTACGCCATCGAGGGCATGCTGAGCGGCCTCGACCCGCACTCCGCCTACCTGGACGAGGACGACTACAAGGATCTGCAGGCCGGGACCAGCGGCGAGTTCGGTGGGCTCGGCATCGAGGTCGGTATGGAGAACGGCTTCGTGAAGGTCATCGCGCCGATCGACGATACACCGGCCCAACGTGCCGGTGTGCTGGCCGGTGACGTCATCATCCGGCTGGATGAACAGCCGGTGAAAGGCATGGATCTGGATGAAGCGGTCAAGCTGATGCGCGGGAAGCCCGGCACCAGTATTGACCTGACGATCGTGCGCGAGGGTGTCGACAAACCGGTGGAGATCACCGTGGTGCGTGACGTCATCAAGACGGTGAGTATCAAGCATCGCATGCTCGAGCCCGGCTACGGTTACGTGCGTGTCTCGCAGTTCCAGGCGCGCTCGCCCGAGGACATGCTGACCGGTATCGGCGCATTGAAACGCGAGGCGGGCGGTCGGCTGAAGGGACTGGTGCTGGACCTGCGCAACAACCCCGGTGGTGTGCTCAACGCGGCCGTCGCGATCAGCGACGCTTTCCTCACCGCAGGCACCATCGTCTATACCGAGGGTCGGGTCAACGACTCTCAGCTCAAGTTCAGGGCCGCCCCGGATGACGTCCTCGACGGTGCGCCGGTGGTCGTGCTGGTCAACGGCGGCTCTGCGTCAGCCTCGGAGATCGTTGCCGGCGCGCTACAGGATCACAGGCGCGCGGTGATCATGGGGCAAAAGACCTTTGGCAAAGGGTCGGTACAGACCATCGTGCCGATCAATCGCCGCACTGCGGTCAAGCTGACGACCGCCCGTTACTTCACCCCTAATGGCCGCTCGATCCAGGCCGCGGGCATTGCGCCGGACATCGAACTGAAGAACCTGCGTCTGACCCGCGACGATGAACAACTCGGGCCGCTAAAGGAAGCCGACCTCGCCGGACACCTCAGCAATCCCGATGACAACGGTGACGAAAGCACGGCTGCCGATCCCGATGACGACGAGTCGGTCGGTGACGACTATGCCTTGAGCGAGGCGCTGAATCTGCTCAAGGGGCTGAGTATCCTGGGCGCGGTGCCGGCGGCCTGATCGGCGCAAGACCGGCATGGCGCTGCGGTCGCTGCTCCTCCTTGTCCTGGCGATCGCAGTGCCGGCGACCGCCGGTGAAGGCGCCCAACCGGTCGCCATTGCGATCATCATCGACGATCTCGGCAACAACCTCGAACTCGCTCGCTGGGCGGTCGAACTGCCGGGTGCGCTGACCTATTCGGTCCTGCCGCAACGGCCGCACAGTGCCGCCGTTGCCCAACTGGCACATCGGAGCGGCAAAGAGGTGATGTTGCACCTGCCGATGCAGGCCGCCGAAAGGCGCGGGCTCGGCCCGGGCGCTGTCGTCGAGGGGATGGATCGCGAAGCGGTCACCAAGGCGGTGCAGGCCGGTCTCGAAGCCGTGCCGCATGTTGCCGGCGTCAATAACCACATGGGCAGCCTGCTGACCCGGCAGCCAGATGCCATGCGATGGGTGATGGAGGCCTTGCACTGCGCCGGTGACCTGTATTTCGTCGACAGCCGGACCGATGTCCGGACCGTCGCCCGCCAGTGGGCGCGTACGACCGGATTGCCGAACGCCCAACGCGACGTATTCCTGGACAACGAGATCAACGCGGACTACGTTGCCTCCCAGTTCGACAAGCTCATCCGTCGGGCCAGGCAGCGTGGCAGTGCCATCGGTATCGGTCATCCGCATCCGCAGACCCTTGCCACACTGGCTGAACGGCTGCCAAGGTTAGCGGCTGACGGTGTCGAACTGGTCCCGGTCTCTCAACTTGTCGAACAGCGGAGGACAGCCCCGGAATGGCTCGCGTGCTCGTACCCCTTGCAAACGGCTGCGAAGAACTCGAAGCCGTAACCATCATCGACCTGCTCCGCCGTGCCGGCATTGAGGTCGTCACGGCCGGACTCACTGACGGGCCGATCACTGCCAGCCGAGGCGTTGTGTTGATCCCGGATCGGCCGCTCGACGCGGTGCTCGGCGAGGCGTTCGACATGATCGTCCTGCCGGGCGGCCTGCCGGGTGCCGACCACCTGGATGCCGATCCGCGCATCCATGCGCTACTCCAGCGCATGGCCGAAGAGGATCGTTACACCGCGGCGATCTGTGCGGCCCCCAAGGTGTTGCTCAATGCCGGCCTGCTGGACAACCGGCGCGCGACCGCCTACCCCGGCATCATCGACGGCCAGGCGGCCGCCTCGTCGCAGATCACGGGCGCGCCGGTCGAGATCGATGGGCGGGTCGTCACATCGCGCGGGCCGGGCACCGCCATGGATTTCGCATTGACCCTTATAGAACAGCTGCTCGGTGCCGCTAAACGTCAGGAAGTCGAGTCACCTCTGGTCAGGTCATAAGGATACGATCATGCGTTTTCGTCCCGGCAAGCTGGTTCTGGTTGCCTTGGTCCCGCTCGTTTTGTTTGGCGCGGCCCATGGATTCATGTACTTCAAGGCCAAGTCCGCTGTCGACGACATGGTAGCTGCCGCGTCGAATCAGGTGGACATCCGCTACGCCGGCATCAGTAACTCACTGCTGGGTTCGGTCACCGTAAAAGGGATCACTGTCTCGCCGCTGGGTTACACCGACGAGGTCCAGATCGATGCGGTCAGGATCGCCAGCGACGATCCGATGTTCCTGGTCGGTGGTTGGGACTGGGGGCCGGGTGAAACCGAAGTGCCGGATCACCTGGGATTCCAGGTCACCGGCCTGCGCATGCCGTTGGACTCGGCGTTGTTTGCCGATTACGCAAAGGCCCGTTCGGCGGCGGGCCAGGCGGTCGATTCCTGCGCCGGCGGTCTCAGTTTCGAACCGGAACTGCTCGAAGCGCTCGGCTTTACCGACCTGGCCGTGGATCTCGGCGGACGCTACCGGTTGGACAAGACCAACCTGTCGATGACCGCCGAGTGGGAGATGGAGGTCAAGGACCTGCAGTCGGTGCAGATGTCGGTCGAGATGAGCGACATCGATACCGAGGCGCTCTCCCAGGGCGTGCCGCCGCAGATGAACCTGGCCGGCCTGCGCCTGGCTGTCGACGTCTCTCCCGAGTTTGCACGCCGGGCGCTGAAGCACTGCGCAGCCGGCACGGAAATGACGGTCGACGAGTTGAGCGAACGCTACGCCGACCAGTTCATCCAGGACCTGGCATCCCAGGGCGTTGGGCTTGGGAGTGGGCTGCAACGCGCTGTGCGCGATTTCTACAAGGACTGGGGAACCGTCGAGTTCGTCGCCGCGCCTGCTGAGCCGGTCGGAATCCTGAGCCTCATGTTCCTGCCGCCCAACCGGCTGGCCGATGCCATGTCGCTGCGCTTGCGGGTCAACGAGCAGTTGATCACCGATACCCGGTTCACCTGGGAACGCCCGGACCAACCGGCCCTGTCGTCCCTGTTCGGTGCCGAGCCCGAGGCCGATGCCAGTCAGGCGGCCAAGAGCCCGCGCCGGGTCATCGTGCGCCGTGAGTATGAATCCGTCGCAACCGCCAGTCTCCCGCGTTACGTCGACCACCAGGTCCGGATCAAGCCGCGTGGTCAGCCGATGCGCCAGGGACGGCTGCTGAGGATTGCCGACGGCGCGGCCGAAGTCGAGCAGACGCTGCACGGTGGCAAGTTCACGGTCTATGTCCCGCTGGCCCAGATCGACTCCGCCGAGGCGATGATCCAGCGCGAGGTCAAGTCGCTGCCCTGAACTCGCTGCGACCGGACGGGGCAGCAGGCCCGGGCTGCGCCGTCGCATGGTGCGGAATCGCCCGCGCCGGCTCGTGCAGACTGCGATCCAGTGCACAAATCGCCATACCCGGTGTAACTGTCACGCAATTGGCATGTTACTTGTATATAAGTATTCGCTAATCAATCAGTCATGGAGCAGTATCAAGATGTCTGATTACCGAATTGTCTACAATGAGCAGACGGCCCGTTACCGGGTCGAAAAGCGCGGTCTGACGGGCTGGGCCTTCGTGACCGCAAACCGGGGTGGGGACTACCTGACGTTCGACAGCTACGAAGCCGCGCGTCGTTATATCTGCACCAGGCGGCGGCCTCTACGGGATAGCGGGAGGCGCTGGAGAGTCGTCGATCCCTGTCATGGCGACCGGCCCTGACGCCCGTTGGCAGCGCCGGTGGGTGACCCTGCGCGCAGGTGACAGGGCCATCGGGACATTGACTGAGTGACCTGGCAGGTACTGTTCGTCTACGGCCTCGTCGTCGGTGCAATTGCACTGTTCTTCAGTGGTCGCGTGCGCCTCGATCTGACGGCGGCGGCCGTCATCATCGCCCTTGCCTTGTCCGGAGTGCTCACGCCGGCCGAGGCCGTTGCCGGCTTTGGCAATCCACTGGTGCTGTTGATTGCGGGTCTGTTCGTCGTCAGCGAAGGACTCTACCGCACCGGCATCGCAGCCTGGGTCGGGGTGAAGATCGCCACGTTGGCGAGCCACAGTGAACGCCGCCTCATTGCGCTGCTGATGCCGGTGGTCGCCGGCCTATCCGCGATCATGAGCTCGACCGGCGTGGTCGCGCTGTTCGTGCCGGTGGTCTTGAGCCTGGCGCGCGAGGCGGGCGTGCCGGCCGCCCGGCTGCTGTTGCCGGTTGCGGTCGCCTCGTTGATCGGCGGCATGCTGACCTTGATCGGCACGCCGCCAAACCTTGTCGTCAGCCGCGCCCTGGTGGATGCCGGCCTGCCCGGCTTCGGTTTTCTTGATTTCACACCGATCGGGGCAGCGATCCTGGTCGCCGGTATCGCCTTCATGCTGCTGATCGGGCGCCGCCTTTTGCCGGCCGGTGCCGACAGCGGTGGTGCGACCGGCCGCAGGCGGCTGCACCAAATGGCCTCCGAGCATGGCATCGCCGATGAACTGCATCGCCTGCAGATCGCACCTGGCTCGCCGATGGCCGGCAAGACCGTCAGTGAAATGGCATTGCGTCGGCAGTACCGCCTGACCGTAATCGCCGTGGAGCAGGAGGGGCGCCTGCTCAATACCCTGAAGCCGGTACTGATCGAGACGCGCCTGCACGCCGGCGATGTGCTGATTGTCTCTGCGCCGGCCGACGTCGTGAAGCAATCCGGCACGGCGCTGGGCCTGATCGACCGGGGCTTTCCGCATGGTCTGCAACGGCGCTTTCGCGAGAGCTTCGGTGTCGCCGAGGCGCTGGTAACCCCGGACTCGCCGTTGGTCGGGAAGACCGCGTTCGAATCGAGCCTGCGTGAGCGCCAGCGCCTCAACCTCCTGTCG
>JASFVZ010000352.1:0-3634 GCA_050049565.1 Chromatiaceae bacterium
CGTTCAGCGAGTCGCCGGGCTTTGCGTCACCCGAGACTCAGTGGTAGCGTAAATAGCAGTCAACGATCACGGACAGATCGGTTTCTGCAAGACGCATGGATCGCAATCACGACGACACCGGGCTCGAATGCCTGGTCCAGCTAGCCCGTTTTCACCAGATCGCGGCCGACGCGGCGCAGCTTCGTCATGCCCGGGGTAGTGACGGCGCCCGCTTCGATGGCGATGACATCGTTCGTGCCGGTCGTTCCCTGGGCCTCAAGGCCGTTGCCGTCAGGTCGAACTGCCGGCGTCTGCAGGGAACGCCGTTGCCGGCTATCGCGGCCTGTCGCGATGGGCGGTTCGTCATCCTGGCTGGGGTGCGAGACGACAGCGTGCTGCTTCAGCGCCCTTTCGAGCCTGCGCCGAGTACCGTCGAACGGGGCGATTTCGAAAAGGCCTGGTCGGGTGAGCTGATTCTGGTTACTAAAAGGGCTGCATGGCGGTCGCAGGACTCGCGATTCGGCTTCGCCTGGTTCGTGCCCGCGATACTCAAATACCGCAAGCTGTTCGCCGAGGTGCTGCTGGCGTCGTTCTTTCTGCAGCTTTTCGCGCTGGTAACCCCGCTGTTCTTCCAGGTGATCATCGACAAGGTCCTGGTGCACCGGGGGCTGACGACGCTCGATGTCCTGGCGATCGGCATGTTGGCGCTCGCGGTATTCGAGATCGTGCTCGGCGGGCTTCGCACCTACGTCTTTTCGCATACCGCGAACCGTGTCGACGTGCTGTTGGGGTCGAAGCTGTTCGGGCATCTGCTGCGTTTGCCATTGGCCTATTTCGAGGCCCGCCGGGTCGGCGACTCGGTGGCCCGGGTGCGGGAACTGGAGACGATCCGCAGCTTTTTGACCGGTTCCGCGTTGACGCTGGTGATCGACCTGCTGTTCACCGTCGTATTCTTCGTCTTCCTCTACCTCTACAGCCCCCTGCTGACGGCGATCGTTGCAGGCGCAATCCCGCTCTACGTCGGGCTTTCTGCATGGATCACACCGATCCTCCGTCGCCGGCTCGACGAGAAATTCAACCGCGGCGCGGAGAACCAGGCCTTCCTGGTCGAGTCGGTAACGGGTATCGAGACGCTAAAGGCGGCGGCCCTGGAACCGCAGATGCAGCGCCGCTGGGAAGAGCAGCTCGCCGGCTATGTCAGTGCCAGTTTCCGTTCGGCCAACCTCGGCAATATCGCCAACCAGGCCGCGGGCCTGATCAACAAGATCACGACCGTCCTGATCCTCTGGGTAGGCGCGACACTCGTTATCGACGGCCAACTGTCGGTAGGTCAGCTGATCGCCTTCAACATGATCGCGGGACGGGTAAGCGGTCCGATTCTGCGCCTCGTGCAGCTCTGGCAGGACTTCCAGCAGGCCGGCATCTCGGTTCGACGGCTTGGCGATATCCTGAACACGCCGACCGAGCCCGGCTTCAATCCGGGCCGTACGACTCTGCCGACGCTGTCCGGCACCGTGCGCTTCGACCGCGTGAGCTTTCGTTACGCGCCCGACAGACCGCGCGTGCTCGATGGCATCGATCTGACCGTCGGGCCCGGTGAGGTCATCGGTATCGTCGGTCGCTCGGGATCGGGAAAGAGCACCCTGACGAAACTGGTGCAACGCCTGTATGTGCCCGAGTCCGGACGCCTGCTCGTCGATGGCGTCGACCTGGCGTTGGTGGAGCCGCGTTGGCTGCGTCGCCAGATCGGCGTCGTCCTGCAGGAAAACGTACTTTTCCATCGCACGGTTCGGGAGAACATCGCGCTGGCCGATCCGGGCCTTCCGGTCGAAGCGATCATCGACGCGGCCAAGCTTGCCGGTGCTCATGACTTCATCCTGTCGTTGCCCGAGGGCTACGACACGGTCATCGGTGAGCTCGGGTCGAATCTTTCCGGCGGCCAGCGTCAGCGCATCGCCATTGCCCGGGCCCTGGTGACTGACCCGCGCATTCTGATTCTCGACGAGGCGACCAGTGCGCTCGATTACGAGTCGGAACGGGTCATCCAGCAGAACCTTTCATCCATTTGCGGCGGCCGCACCGTGTTTATCATCGCGCATCGGTTGAGCGCGGTGCGACAGGCGGATCGGATTCTCGTCGTTGATGAGGGAAGGATCGTCGAAGAGGGCAGTCACGAGGCGTTATTGGCCCATCGAGGTCACTATGCGCGACTGTATGCCTTGCAGTCCGGGTTCGCAGTAGGCGCTGCTCCTGGCCCTACAGCACCATTGCGACCCGCAGGGCGCAGTGATGACCGGTTTGGGATGCCCGCATGACCACGCGGGTCGAGAACGCCTTCCTGCCCGCCGCGATCGAACTCGAACGCACACCGGCTTCGCCCTTGGGCCGTACCACAATGCTGGTGATTATTGCGTTATTCGTGTTGGCAGTGGTCTGGGCTTCGCTCGGCCATGTCGACATCGTTGCGGTTGCACCCGGGACGGTGATTGCCAGCGGCAAGAGCAAGACGATCCAACCGCTCGAGACCGGCCAGGTGGCGGCGATCGAGGTAGAGGAGGGTCAGCGCGTCGCGCACGGCCAGGTGCTGGTGCAACTCGACGATACGATCGCCCGGGCGGAATTGCATCGCCTGGACGCCGCCCTGGCGGATGCCGCGCGTGACATCCAACGCTTCGATACCCTGTTGCATTGGGTCAGCAGCGCCGGTGCCGTGGCTGAATCGAAACCAGCCGTCACGGACATGCAGCTGCGTGATACCTGGAACGAGCACGTTGCGCGGGTGGACGTGCTCCATAGGGAAAAGGACCGGCTGATCGCTGAAAAGGCCAGCGCGGCCGCGCAGACGGCGAAGCTCGCCGCGATCCTGCCGATCATCGAGCGGCGGTCGGAAGACCGACGTCGCCTCGTCGATAAGCAGCTGCTTGCCGAAAACGACTACCTGGAAACGGAGCAGCGACGGCTGGAAACACAGCATGATCTGAGGTCGCAGCGTTCACACGTTACCGAGCTCGATGCGACAATCGCCGAACTGGAAGCCAGGGTCGAGGTCCAGACCAGTCAATTCATGCGGCACGTCGCCGATGAACTCGAAAAGGCGCGACGACAACACAAGGCGTTGAACCAGGAACGCATCAAGGCGCAGGCCCGGCTCGCCGCGACGACCGTCAGGTCCCCGATCGACGGTACGGTGCAGCAACTGGCGGTCCATCATCGCGGCGCCGTGGTTACCCCCGCACAGGCGTTGATGGTCATGGTGCCGAGCGGCGAATCGCTCGAAGTAGAGGCAGCGCTTGAGAACAAGGATATCGGGTTCGTCGAGGTCGGTCAGCGCGTTGAGGTGAAGGTCGATGCGTTTCCCTTCACGCGCTACGGATTGATTGAAGGCCGCGTGGTGGGGCTGTCCAGCGACGCGGTTGTCGACGAACGTAAGGGGATGGTTTTCACGATGCGCGTTGAGCTGGATCAGTCGGGTATCGAGGTCAATGGCGATATGGTTTCCCTGTCGCCGGGGATGACGGTCTCTGTCGAGGCGATGACGGGCAAACGACGGCTGATTGAGTATGTGCTAAGTCCCCTGTTGAGGTATCGGGATGAGAGTGTGCGTGAGCGGTGATAGATATTCACTGCATAACTGCTTCAACGGAATAGGGTTGTG
>JASFVZ010000059.1:0-8400 GCA_050049565.1 Chromatiaceae bacterium
GCGTCTCGCCAAACTGAACCCCAGCGCCTCGGTGAAAGTCGCGCACCGACTCCTCGAGGCCTACGAACGACACTACTGGAATCCCGACGACGAGACCCTGGATGCCCTGCGCCATGCCGGCGAGGAACTCGAGGACCGTCTCGAAGGCATAACTGAGGAGGTTGCCGCATGAGTCCACTGGACGGTATACCGGTCACGATCGGACCATCCGCCGACAGCGCACCGCCGGATGGCGAAGGCAGCCTGCAGGTCCATATGGACACCGATATCGGTGTCGATAAGGCCAAGGTCTTCGCCATCTACGGCAAGGGCGGGATCGGCAAGAGCACGACATCATCCAATCTGTCGGTCGCGTTCTCGAAACTCGGCAAACGGGTGATTCAGATCGGTTGCGATCCGAAGCACGATTCGACCTTCACGCTGACCAAGTCGCTGGTGCCGACCGTGATCGACGCGCTCGAGTCGGTCAACTTCCATCCCGAAGAGCTGCAGATCGATGATTTCGTCTACGAAGGCTACAACGGCGTGATGTGCGTCGAGGCCGGCGGCCCGCCGGCCGGCACCGGTTGCGGCGGCTATGTGGTCGGCCAGACCGTGAAGCTGTTGAAACAGCACCATCTGCTCGATGATGCCGACGTCGTGCTGTTCGACGTGCTCGGCGATGTCGTGTGCGGTGGCTTCGCGTCGCCGCTGCAACACGCCGAACGTGCCCTGGTGGTCACCGCCAATGACTTCGACTCGATCTTCGCGATGAACCGGATCGCGTCGGCGATCCTCGCCAAGTCGAAGAACTACGGCGTGCGACTCGGCGGTGTGATCGCGAACCGCAGTACCAACACCGATGAAATCGACCGCTTCAACGACGCTGTCGGCATGCGCAGGCTGGCCCACTTCCCGGACCTCGACGTCATCCGCCGCAGCCGACTGAAGAAGTCGACGCTGTTCGAGATGCCGCCTTCCGAGGAACTCGAGCGCGTACAGCAGAGCTACCTGGATCTTGCCCAATCGCTCTGGGACGGCACCGATGCGCTGGACGTGCAACCGATGAAAGACCGCGACCTCTTTGACTTCCTGGGATTCGATTGATGGCCACACTGACCTACAAACAACGTCGTAACGAAGTCGAGCACTATTTCGATCGGACCGCTGCGGAGGCCTGGTCCCGACTGACCTCGAACGCACCGGTCGGCCGCATTCGTCAGACCGTACGCGAGGGCCGGGAGGCCATGCGCAACCAGCTGCTGAGCTGGCTCCCCGAGGACCTGACCGGCCGCCGCATCCTGGATGCCGGCTGTGGCACAGGCATGCTGGCCGTGGAAGCGGCCAGGCGCGGTGCCGACGTGGTGGCCGTCGACCTCTCACCGACGCTGATCGAACTCGCCCGTGAGCGCCTTCCGGACCAGTTGGAGGCCGGCAGCCTCGAGTTCCGCGTCGGCGACATGTGGGATCCGGAGCTGGGCCATTTCGACCATGTCGTTGCGATGGACTCGCTGATTCACTACGACCTCGACGACGCGATCCGCATGATCGCCAGTCTGGCCGGCGTCAGCAGGTCGTCGATCCTGTTCACCTTCGCACCACGCACCAAGCTGCTGGCGGTGATGCATACGGTTGGTCGGTGGTTCCCGCGCAGCGATCGTGCGCCCGCCATCGAACCGGTCAACGAGCAACGGCTGTGGGACAAGCTCGGCAGCGAGACCGGGCTTGCGACCTGGACCCGCGGGCGCCAGCAACGCATCAACAGCGGCTTCTACACCTCCAAGGCCTTTGAACTGAGACGCCTGTGAAGCGACTGATCACATCGGTGCCGCGCGCCTGGCTCGAGCTGGGGCCACGTTATCTGCCGTTTGCCGATGCCGCATCGGCGACGCTACCGATGTCGCGTCTGCTGCGACTGTCGCTGTTCCAGGCCTCGGTCGGCATGGCGATCGTGCTGCTCACCGGCACCCTGAACCGGGTGATGGTGCTGGAGTTGAGCGTGCCGGCCTGGCTGGTCTCGCTGATGGTCTCGCTGCCGTTGTTGTTCGCCCCGTTGCGCGCCCTGATCGGCCATCGTTCGGACCATCATCGCTGCTATCTCGGCTGGCGTCGCGTGCCCTACCTCTGGATGGGGACCATGCTGCAGTTTGGCGGCCTGGCGATCATGCCGTTCGCGCTGCTGATCCTGTCGGGCGACACCCATGGCCCGGCCTGGGTGGGTTATGCGGCGACCGCGCTCGCCTTTCTGTTGACCGGCGCCGGCCTGCATACGACCCAGACCGCCGGACTGGCGCTGGCTACCGATATCGCACCCGAGGACACACGCCCCCGCGTCGTCGCGTTGCTGTACGTCATGCTGTTGGTCGGCATGGTCGTCAGTTCGATCGGCTTTGCCGCCGTACTCGATGACTTCAGTCAGATGCGGTTGATCCAGGTGATCCAGGGCGCAGCGCTGATCACGATCGTCATCAACACCATCGCGCTCTGGCAACAGGAGGCGCGCGATCCGAAACGCACCGCGCATCATCTGCCGCGGCCGGCGTTCAAGGACGCCTGGGCGGCGTTCCGCCGCTACGGCAACTCGATGCGCCTGTTGGTCGCGGTCGGTCTGGGCACGGCCGGCTTCAGCATGCAGGACATCCTGCTGGAGCCGTACGGCGGTGAGGTGCTCGGACTGTCGGTATCGGCCACGACGGGACTGACCGCCATCCTCGCCGGCGGCATGCTCGGCGCATTCCTATTTGCATCACGCTGGCTGGGCCGCGGGGCCGACCCGATCCGCCTGGCTGGACTCGGCGCAGTCGTCGGCGTGTTCGCTTTCGCCTGCGTGATCCTTGCCGCGCCCCTGGAATCGGCGCTGGTCTTCCGGATCGGCACCGGACTGATCGGGTTCGGCGGCGGACTGTTCGCAGTGGGCACGCTGATGGCGGCGATGGCGCTGGCCAAGCACACCGAGAGCGGTCTGGCACTGGGCGCATGGGGCGCTGTGCAGGCAACCGCTGCGGGGCTGGCGATCGCGGCCGGCGGTGCGATTCGCGATATCACGACACAACTGGCTGCCGACGGCAGCCTCGGGCCTGCGCTGAGCGGGCCGGCAACGGGTTACGGCATGGTCTACCACGCCGAGATCGGGTTGCTGTTCGCAACCCTGGTGGCCATCGGGCCGCTTGTGCGCCGTAACGGCGACACCAGTCAACGGGAGTCTCGCTTCGGCATCCCGGACTTTCCTGGCTGACGACTTTGAACTAGGGAGAACTGACAATGGGGACAGGCGCAATCACCAGTTACATAGACGTCGCGCAGCTCGTGCTCTACGTATTCTGGATCTTTTTCTTTGGACTGATCATCTACCTGCATCGTGAGAACAAGCGCGAGGGTTATCCGCTGGAATCGGATCGATCCAAGTATGTTCGCGTGGTCGGTTTCCCGGACATGCCGGAAGCCAAGACCTACCTGATGCCGCATGGCGGCGGCACCCGCCAGGCACCCAAACCGGAACCAGAGTCGTATCCACTGGCAGCCGAACCGACCGAGCCCTGGCCCGGCGCACCGCTGCAGCCAACCGGCGATCCGATGGTCGACGCGGTCGGTCCCGCGGCCTATGCAATCCGCCCCGAGGTACCGGATCTCACCGACCACGGACTTCCGCGGATCGTGCCGATGCGCGTTGCCACCGAGTTCAGCATCGTCGAGCGCGATCCGGACCCGCGCGGCATGCCGGTCTATGGTCTCGACAACAAGGTCGCCGGCACCGTCGTCGACGTCTGGGTCGACCGCTCCGAGCCGCAGGTCCGGTACTTTGAACTCGATGTCGATGGTCGCAACGTGCTGCTGCCGATCAACTTCACGCGGGTGAAGAGCGACCGCATCCAGGTCGTTTCGATCCGTGCCGAGCACTTCGCCAAGGTGCCTGGCCTGGCCAATCCCGATCAGATCACCCTGCAGGAAGAGGACAAGATCGTTGCCTACTATGGTGGCGGTCACCTGTATGCGACACCGCAACGGGCGGAGCCGCTGCTATGATCAAGGGTGAACCCGAGGCCCTTTGGGGACTGCCGGAGGACCTGCCGGATGGTGAACACATGGTCTGGCAGGGCCAGCCCGCCTGGCGCGAGATGGCGGTCCGTGTCTTCCACATCCGCAAAGTAGCAATCTACTTCGTGCTGCTGGCAGTCATCCATGTCGGTTTCCAACTGTACGAGGGGGCGACCTGGCTGGTCGCCGCAAAAGGCGCAAGCTGGCTGATCCTGCTGGGCCTGAGCGCCATGCTGGTACTTGGCGTACTCGCCAAACTGTACGCAAACAGCACGATCTACACGATCACCAACCACAGGGTGGTGCTGCGCTTCGGTGTGGCCCTGCCGATGATGATCAACATCCCCTGGGACAAGGTGGACGCGGCGGATCTGCAAATGCATGGCAAGGATCATGGCAGCATTGCGTTGTCTGTATCGCCGGACCAGAAGATGTCGTACTGGTTGCTGTGGCCGTTTGCGAAGCCGTGGCGCTTCTCCCCGGTCCAGCCGATGCTGCGCTGCATTGCTGAGCCCGAGGATGTCGCCGGGAAGCTGCGTCAGGCGGTCAGCGCCCATACCGGCAGCGAGGTGACCGCGTTGCCCAGGGCTGCATCGACCAGCAGCGCGCTTCCGACTGCAACCAAGCCGAGGAGCGCGGCATACTCCTAAGGGGCAGGTTCGACCATGAGTGATCCGTTCAAGCACAATCCCATCCCGCCGGCAGCGCTCTGGGCGCTGCTCGGTCTGGTCGTGTTCAGCCTGGTGGCGGTCGTTGTCGCTCAGGCGCTGGGCTACAAGGCCGGCCAGGTACCAACGAGCAACGTCGTCGAACAGCGCGATCTGCGCTTCTCCGACGGCGATGCCGGTCTGGTCTACATATGGGATGCGGGGCAGGATGTCATGGTTGGTTCGATCGAGCCCGGCACCGAGAACTTCATTCGGGGGGTATTGCGCAGTTTCGCGCGCGAACGGCGCAGTCGTGGCATCAGTAGTTACGAACCCTTCCGGCTCGCGCGCCACGCCGATGGCCGGCTGACGATCGAAGACACCACGACCGGCCGACTCATCGATCTGCAGGCATTCGGCCCAACCAACTTCGGGGCCTTCAAACGCCTCCTCGCGGCCGGCCCGTCGGACTCATGATGGGTGATTTCATTGCCGCTTTCGGCTTTGCCCTGCTGATGTGGTGGCTGAGTACCGGCTTCATCCTGTTTCTCAACCATCTGCATCCGAGCACGTACCGCAGAAGCCTGACGTTCGTCACCCTGCTGGCTATCGCCGCGCTCATCGGTATTCACATGGGTAGCGCGGAGACGACGAAGCTGGCCGCGCTGCTGGGGTTCGCCCAGGCCCTGGTGGTCTGGGCATGGCTCGAGATGAGCTATTTCATGGGCCTGGTGACCGGGCCACGCAAGGCGCCCTGCCCGCCCGGTGCCCGAGGCTGGCCGCGCTTCTATCTCGCGCTGCAAACCAGCCTTTATCATGAACTCGCGGTGATCGCAGGTGGCGCCATCATCATTGCGATTACCTGGAATGCCGAGAACCACGTCGCGGCCGGCACCTTTATTACACTCTGGCTGATGCGCTGGAGCGCAAAACTGAACCTGTTCCTCGGTGTACCGAACGTCAATACCGAGTGGTTCCCCAAACCGTTGCGCTTCTTGTGCTCCTACATGCCCGTCAAACCGATGAATCTGCTGTTCCCGTTCACGGTGTCCGCGGCAACGATCGTTACCGCCTGGTTGTTCGTGCTCGCTGCCGGTGAGTCGGACGGCTTCCTCCGCACGTCATACGCACTCGTCGGCAGCCTTCTGGCGCTGGCCGTACTCGAACACTGGTTCCTGGTTCTGCCATTGCGCGACTCACTGCTCTGGAATTGGGCCCTTCACCTGGCCGGACGGGAAACCCAGACCGGTGACCCGGCACCTGCCGGCGCGACGCGTGTCGACCTGGAACAGGCACCTTCGATTCCGATCGGGAAACTCGGGCGATTCGGCCGGGCCGGCGAACAGACACTGCGACGCCAGGACGTATCGGCCGCCCGAATTGCACCGTGATGGTGCGATTTTTTGTATCGTGCAACGCCGATCCAGCATTCCGAAAACGAGGTGACATTTGTTTCGTCCTAATTGACGCTGGACAACAAAAACGTCCAGTTTCTTGGACGATGTGCTAGTCTGACAGCGTTGTCGCGAAATGCGCTGAGTCATGTAAGGGAAAGCTTTCCCCGCGTCGCAAACTGATCGATAAATACGCACTGTCGATCGCTTGCATCTCCGACAACTGGGCGATTCGAAGGACTAATCGCCACCGGCGGCAATCGCAGCCTCAACGCCGCCCGATAGCACCCGAAAAGAGGTGTTGGTTCCTGCTGTAGTAAGGAACTGCTGCCGAGGACCCTAGAGAGGCAATGCCGGACCAAACTGCATTGCCCTGTCCGAGCCCCCGCCAGCGCAATTATCGTTTCCTTGCCCCTCTGAGGTTTCAGTACAGAAGGGCCAATCGCTTCCTCGGTGTAGCCGGGAAGTCGGGGGAGATAGCTCAATGTCGATGACCAACGCGATCACCGTCCAACGGGCCCTACTGAGCAGATTCGGCCATGCCAGTGCACACGAAGCGGAGAAGGTGCTGTTCGCGTCCGGAAACGGCGTCGATCAATCCGCGTTTTCGAAGGCGCTGCACGACAGCAAGGTCCGACGCGAGCGGCCTCGCTCGCTCCAGATCAGCCTGCCCTTCTGTCCTGTCCGATGCCTCAATTGCGACAGCAACACCGTAATCACCCACGATCCCAAACAGATCGACCGCTATATCGATTCGCTCGAAGACGAGGTCGAACTCCTGGTCGAGACCCTGGGTTTCAAACCGCGCCTTCAGGAGCTGCATCTCACTGGCGGAACCCCGAACTATCTCGACGATCGCCAGCTGGTCCGGCTGATGGGGATCATCGACGATAATTTCGGACTGGATCAGGATACTGAACAGTCACTGCATGCCAATCCGAAGCGCACCTCGCAGAGCCAGCTGACATTGCTGCATGGCCTGGGATTCGATCGCATCGCATTTGGCGTACGCGATCTCGATCCGGCCGTCCAGCTCGCAATCGGCCGCACGGTGTCGGTCGACATGATCCGCGGCATTTTCGAGGATGCCCGGGAGATCGGTTTCAAGAATATCGGGACCGACCTGCTCTACGGACTCCCCTGTCAGACGACCGATGGGATCAAACGGACTGTCGACACCTTGACCTCGCTCGCGCCAGACCGGATCGACTGTTTCGCGTTCAGTCGACATGCCAGTTCACGCGCCCACCAGAGCGCGCTCGATCATTGCGCCATGCCGTCGCTCGCCGACAAGATGGCACTGTTCAACGCGGTCGTCGAGGGCCTTTGCGAGGATTACGAATGGATCGGTCTCGACAGCTTTGCCAGACAGGATGACGAATTGACGCTTGCCCAGGCAGAGGGTCGGCTGTACCGCTCCTGGACGGGTTATTCACACCTGCCTAACGTCGAGACGCATGGCCTGGGCACCAGTGCAATCAGCGATCTCGATGATATCTGTGTTCAGAACCACACCACGCTGGATCAATGGAAGACGTCGCTACAGCATGACGAATTCCCAGTCCAGGGTGGCACCCTGTTCGACAGTACGCAGCGCGCGCAACGCGACGCAATCCGTACCCTGATGTGCAATATGGAACTCCACGACTATGCCTCGCTGTTCGACAATGAACAGTGGACCGATGTCTCACTCGAGCGATTCAGAAGCGAAGGGATATTCGAGATCGATCATGGGGTGATGCGGGTGACCGACGAAGGTCGTTACGTGCTGCCGCATTTGCTGGCCAGCTAACCCGCTTTCCTGAGGGCCGGCCTACGCAACGCTCAATGCTTGCGCTGTGGTCCGCAGGCCCTTGCGAGAGCCTCGCGCTGATCACTGCGCAGACGAGCCCACTCGAGTTTGAACCAGGGCGTGAAGCAATCCGGCTCGGCCGCCAGCCAGGCCTCGAGCTCGGCACATGACACCCACCGGCACTCGGCTATCTCGGTCGGATTCGGATTCAGCTCACGCGTATTGGCCAGCCGCCCCACAAACACCGCACAGAGTTCATTCTCGCTGCCCTGGCCTTCGAAGTCCGCGTTGTACTGGAACTGGTAAAGATAGGTGAGATCCGCTGATACCCCGAGTTCTTCGTATAGCCGCCGCTCGACCGCCGTTTCGTAGGTCTCGCCCTTTCTCGGATGGCTGCAACAGCTGTTGGTCCAGTAGCCCGGCCAGAGCGGCTTGGTTGCACCGCGTTTGTGGAGAAGGACATCGCCCCGTTCGTTGAACAGGAAGATTGAGAAGGCCCGGTGCAACAGACCGCGACCGCGATGGGCCGCCGCCTTGTTCTCATAGCCGGTGA
>JASFVZ010000353.1:0-3623 GCA_050049565.1 Chromatiaceae bacterium
CGTCGTCGTCACGAACCACGTGAACCTGGTGCATGGTCTCCCGCCCTCGTCTTCGCAGTCTTCTGGTTAAGAGTTTCGGACAAGTTGTCGATAACTTGATGAACCCTCCAGGTGACCGCATGAAACGCTAGGCGAAGAGGACAGAATTTTTGGCGGACACGGCCGAAAACATCGTTGCTGAGGAGTTCAGCTCGCCGCCCGATCCGCTGGTTGGGTGCCTGCTCATTCTGGGTAGCCTGCATGGCCTGCCGGCGTCGGCCTACGCCGTGACAGCGGGGCTGCCACTGGACGACGACCGATTGCTGCCGTCGCAGTTCGAACGTGCGGCACGACGTATCGGCCTGCGGGCATCGGTGCTCGAGAGGCCGCTGGATCAACTCACGGCGTTACAGCTGCCGGCCGTGCTGCTGTTGCAGGACGATGAGGCCTGCGTTTTCCTGGGATGGAAGGGCGACGACACGGCCATGGTCCGCCTGCCGGAGAACCCAGAGGCCGAGGTCGCGATCGATCGGAGCGTCCTTGCGGGGCTCTACACCGGGTTTGCGATCCTGGCGGCGCCGGTGCACCGCTACGACGAGCGGACCCCTGACAAGCCCGGACGCGTGGCCGAAGGCCACTGGTTCTGGGGGACGTTGGCCGAATCCTGGCGGATCTACCGTGACGTGTTGGTCGCATCCGTACTGATCAACCTGTTCGCGGTGGCGAGCCCGCTGTTTGTGATGAATGTCTATGACCGTGTCGTGCCGAACAGCGCGATCGAGACCCTGTGGGTGCTCGCGATCGGCGTCTCGATCGTCTTCGGGTTCGACCTCTTGCTGCGCACCCTGCGTGGGCGCTTCATCGATACGGCCGGTGGGCGGGCCGACATGCTGATGTCGGCGCGTCTGTATGAGCGCATTCTGGGGTTGCGACTGGATGCCCGGCCGGCGTCGGCCGGTGCGTTCGCGAACAATCTGCGCGAATTCGACGGCATTCGCGACTTTTTCACGTCGTTGACGCTGACGACGATCGTCGATGTGCCGTTTTCGGTCTTGTTTCTACTCGTGGTCTGGCTGGTCGCCGGACCACTGGTGCTGGTTCCCCTGGCCGCCATCCCGGTCCTGGTGGCGTTTGGTCTGTATGTCCAGCCGCGCCTGCGGCGGGCGGCCCAGCAGGCGATGCGGGCGTCGGCCCAGAAGAATGCCACGCTGGTCGAGTCCATGGTCGAGGCAGAGACGGTGCGCGCGCTCGGCGTCGAGGGCCGACTGCAGCGCCAACTGGAACAGAGCAACGCCGAAAACGTTCGCTGGAATGTCGAGGCCCGTGGCTGGGCCCTGTCGGCGACCAACCTCGCGACTTTCCTCCAGCAGTTGGTTTCGGTCGGGGTCGTGGTCTTCGGTGTCTATCTGATCGCCGCCGGCCAGCTGAGTATGGGCGCCCTGATCGCCGCGGTGATCCTGAGCGGTCGCGCTGTCGTGCCGCTGGCTGCAGTGGCGGGCCTGCTAACGCGGTTCTACCAGGCCAATGCCGCGCTGCAGGCCCTGGACGAGGTGATGCGGCTGCCGGTGGAGCGGCCGGATGGCAAGGTGTTCGTGACCCGCCCGGTGCTGCAGGGTGACATCGAGTTCGATCATGTGACCTTTGCCTATCCGGAACAGCAGGTGCCGGCCCTGAAGGATGCCAGTTTCCGCATCCCGGCAGGGGAGCGTGTCGCCATCATTGGACGGATCGGGTCCGGCAAGACGACGATCAATCGTCTGATTGCCGGTCTGTTCCAACCGCAGGACGGTGCTGTCCGGATCGACGGGATCGACATGCGGCAACTGGATCCGGGCGACCTGCGGCACAACGTCGCCTACGTCTCGCAGGACAACCAGCTGCTTTTCGGAACCGTCCGCGACAACCTGACCCTGGGGGTCACGCAAGTCGACGACGAGGCGATTGTCCGGGCAGCCGACCTTTCGGGTGTTGCGTCATTCGTCAATCGACACCCGCTGGGTTTTGACATGCCGGTTGGGGAAGGCGGCAGCCGGCTCTCGGGAGGCCAGCGTCAGGCGGTCGCTTTGGCGCGCGCGCTGGTTCAGGATGCGCCCGTGCTGTTACTCGACGAGCCGACCGGCTCAATGGACAACAGCAGCGAAGAACATATTCGACACGAACTGGCGACGGTCGTCGAGGGCAAGACGGTGGTCCTCATCACCCATCGAGCGTCGCTGCTCGATCTGGTCGAGCGGGTCATCGTCGTCGATGCCGGGCAGATCGTGGCAGATGGACCGAAGGCCCAGGTACTGGAGGCGTTGCGGGCAGGCCGCATTCGGCAGACACGATGAACTCGGCTACGTTGCATACCTTGGGCGAACGACCCACACGCCACGAGTTCGTCACCGACGCTGGCGCCGCCATACGCAGTCGCTCGGTGCGCGGCGAGGGCTTGCTGATGTGGATCGGTGCGAGCTTCTTCGCCCTGTTTCTGGTCTGGGCGTATTTCGCCGTGCTGGACGAAGTCGTGCGCGGCGCCGGCAAGGTGATTCCTACCTCGCAGGTCCAGGTAATTCAGAACCTGGAAGGCGGCATTGTCGAGGAGATTCACGTCCGTGAAGGCGAGGTCATCGATGCCGGCCAGGTGCTGGTCACGATCGATGACACCCGCTTCGACGCGTCGTTGCAGGAGAGTCGCCTGCGAGCGCTGACACTCGAGGCCCGGCTGCTGCGCTTGCAGGCCGAGGCCGTCGGGTCGGTGTCCCTGCCCGCCATGGCCGAGCGGATTACCGCCGAACTGCCGCGGGTGGCTGAACAGGAACGCGCGCTGTTCGACGAGCGCCTGCGCGGTCGTGAAGCGAATCGCCGTATCCTGCAGGAGCAGCAGGCGCAGAAAAAGCAGACCATCGCCGAGTTGACCGCGCGTGTCGACCGGCTGTCCGGCAGTCTCGAATTGACCAAAGAAGAGCTGGAAGTCACCCGCCCGTTGCAGGATCAGGGCGCGGTTTCGGAGGTCGAGGTCCTGCGCCTGCAGCGACAGGTCAACGACCTGAAGGGCGAGCTGGCAGAAGCCCGCCTGGCGTTGCCGCGTGCTCAGGCGGAGCTCGCCGAGGTCGAGCAGCGATTGATCGAATTCGACGCGCGTAACCGCGAAGAGATCCGTGCCGAGCTGAATGAAGTCGCCGGCGAGTTGGAGGCCCTGAACGCCGGCAATGTCGCGCTGGCCGACCGGGTCAACCGTACACAGGTGCGATCGCCCATCAGGGGTATCGTGAAGTCGATGCAGGTCCGGACCGTTGGCGGGGTCGTCCAGCCCGGGATGGATCTCGTGGAAATCGTCCCGGTCGGCGAAAGCCTGCTAGTCGAGGCCCGCGTCAGTCCACGCGATATCGCTTTCCTTCGGCCCGGTCTTGACGCCAAGGTCAAGCTGACCGCGTATGACTTTGCGATCTACGGTGGACTGGACGCTCAGGTTGAGCACATCAGTGCCGATACTTTCATCGGGGAAAAAGACGAACCCTATTACCTGGTGCGGGTGCGTACCCGGGAACCGGCGCTGGAGCGGGGCGGCAAGGCGTTCCCGATCATCCCCGGTATGACCGCGGAGGTGGATATTCTGGTCGGCGAGAAGAGCGTGCTCTCCTATTTGCTCAAACCGGTACTGC
>JASFVZ010000354.1:0-3605 GCA_050049565.1 Chromatiaceae bacterium
GCCGCAACACCGCCGCTGACCACCCTGTCGCGTGCCGCGCTGGAATCGACCACACGCGCCCGGCTGCCATGGCTCGGTGCCGCCGGCGCCGGACTCGCCCTGACGGGACTGGGGATCGCGACACTGGTGCCGGGCGGCATCATAGTCGCCTTTGTCGGGCTGTTCATGATGCTGATCGGCGCTGCGATGATCGCGCCGCTCGCACTCAGGTTCGCCCACCTTGTTTTGCGCCGCCTGCCGCTGCAAGGCGTTGTCCGGATGGCCGTCCGTGATCTCGATCGTCATCTGTCACGGCTGGGCACAGCGGGCGCTGCGCTGATGGTCGCGCTGGCCGCCAGCGTCGGGGTGGCGGTCATGGTCGAGAGCATGCGCGGCGCGGTCGGTGATTGGCTGGATGCGCTGCTGACCGCCGATGTCTATGTCGCCTCGGACGCCTTTGTCGACGGTGCCCCCCTGCCGTCGGCCGTGGTTGCCCAAGCACGCGACCTGCCTGTCATCGACGGTCTGAGCACCTACCGCGACCGCAATCTGCAGCTCGGCGGCCGACGCGTCACCGTGATCTCGGCCGAGCTGGCGCCGGCGTCGCGTATCGGCTTCGAGTTCGTCGACCGCACGGCATCCGACCCCTGGGCCGGTTTCGATGCCGGCGACGTGCTGATATCGGAACCCCTGGCCTCCCGCCTGGACCTCGGCGCCGGCGACCAGATCCAGCTGCCGACGCCGAGCGGCGACCAGCCATTCCGCGTCAGCGGGGTATTCCGCGATTTCGCCAGCGAGCATGGGCGGCTGTTCATCCAACGGCAGACCTACGTCGCGCACTGGCAGGACAGGTCGACCGACACGCTCGCCCTGTTCGGGAATCGCACGACGGACGTGCCCGCGCTGCTCGACGCGCTCGATGCGGCGTTCGGCGGGAGCAACCTCGCGTTCACCGCGGCAGCCGAGATCCGCGCTGAGTCGATGCGGATATTCGACCGCACCTTCCAGATCACCGATGTGTTGCGCTGGCTGTCGATTGCCGTTGCCTTTGTCGGTGTGTTCAGCGCCTTGATGGCCCTGCAGCTCGAACGTCGCAAGGAGTACGCCGTGCTCCGCGCACTGGGATTGACGCGCAGCCAGGTCTCGTCGCTGATCGTCCTCGAATCACTGGCGCTCGGTATTGTCGCCGCGCTGCTCGCCATGCCGGTCGGTCTCGCCATGGCCTGGATCCTCACCGCAGAGATCCAACTGCGGGCGTTCGGCTGGAGTATGCCGCTGTCGTTTTTCTCCGGACCCTACGCGACCGCCCTGCTGAATGGCATCCTGGCTGGATTGTTTGCCAGCCTGCTACCGGCGTGGCGCTCGGCGAACCAGAACCCTGCACCCCAACTGCGCGAGGACTGAACCGATGCGCCGCCTGGTCATGGGCCTGACCCTGTCACTGATAGTTCTACTCGCTGGCTGCGGGCCGTCGACCCAGGCGCCGACGCCCGACGACAGCGACGGCGTGACACTGCTCGAGGGCATGGGCGGCACACCGGACCCGGGCTTCGCGCGCGCGATCGAGGCCCGTGAATTCATCTTCCCGGAAGACCACGGCCCGCATCCCGACTTCGCTACCGAGTGGTGGTACTTCACCGGGAACCTGTTCACCCGGGAAGGCCAGCGCTTCGGCTACCAGCTGACGCTGTTCCGGATCGGACTGGCGCCCGGGGAGCCGGCAGACGATTCGAGCTGGCGTACCAACCAAATGTACATGGGGCATTTCGCCGTCAGTGACGTCAGCCGAGAAACGCACTATCAGGACGAGCGATTCAGTCGCGCGGCCGCCGGACTGGCCGGTGCGCAGGCGGATCCGCTCAGGGTCTGGCTCGGGCCCTGGACGATCACCGGTGAGGCAGCGTCGACCTTTCCCCTCACCCTGCGGGCCGACACCGACCAGTTTGGCCTGGAGCTGCTGATCGAGCGCGGTGAAAAAGCGGCGGTGCTGCAGGGTGATCGCGGTCTCTCTCAGAAAAGCGCCGCGCCGGGCAATGCGTCCTACTACTACTCGCATACCCGGCTGCCGTCGTCCGGTTCGATACGCATCGGCTCGCAACACTTCGAGGTCACCGGCAACAGCTGGTTCGATCGTGAATGGTCCAGCTCGGCACTGGCCGATGACCAGGCCGGCTGGGACTGGTTCGCGCTGCAGCTCGAAGACGGTCGCGATCTCATGTTCTATCGCATGCGTGGAACGGATGGACAGGCGCAGCGCTTCAGTAAAGGTGTACTGGTCGGCACGGATGGTTCATCCCGGCTGCTGCGCAATACGGATGTCAACCTCGAGCCACTGAGGCACTGGACCTCGGCGGACGGACGACGCTACCCGGTCGCCTGGCGACTCACCGTGCCGGAACATGCCCTTGATCTACGTGTCGAGGCGACGTTCGACGACCAGTTGATGCGGACAGCCGTCAGCTACTGGGAGGGCGCGGTGGATGTGCAGGGCTCGCACAGCGGCATCGGCTATCTCGAGATGAGCGGCTACTCGCCGGGTGCGCGAGGGGAAGTCGAATGAGTGTTCCGGTGAACGACTGACACTGCCGCCCGACACCGGAACGGCAGGCACGACCTGCCCTACCTCAAATCTCAGGCTCGTTGGCCCAGTAGTGGAGGAAACGACATAAGATCACTACGACCGTGTGGCGGGCTCGCGCCGTGCCCGGAATTCGGCGTTTTCAGCCGCCGGTGTGACTCATGAAGCGGACGATTTTCTCCGGCACCTCGCGGAATTCGTGACGCTCCGGTTTCTGTGCCAGGGCCTCGTAGACTGCCTCGGCCAGTCGCTGGTCGGACGCCCCGTCGCGCAGCAGCTCACGAAACTCGTAGCGATGCTCATTGCCCAGACAAAGATACATGGTGCCATCGACTGCCAGGCGCACCCGATTGCAGGTCGCACAGAAGTGCTGCGACAGCGGCGTGATGAAACCAACGCTGAATGTCCCGTCGCGACTCTGCAGGTAGCGCGCGGGACCGGCACCGGGGACGACGCCGTCCACCAGCGAGAAGCGCTCCTGCAGCCGTTGTTTGATCGGCTGCAGGTCGACAAAACCGGTATTTCTGCCGGTATCGCCCATCGGCATCACCTCGATCAGACGTAGAACGAAACCGCGCTGCATGCAGTAGTCGACCATCGCGTCGAGTTCCGCCTCGCTGGTCTCGCTCATCATCACCATGTTGATCTTGATCGGTGCGAACCCCAGAGAGCGGGCCGACTCCAGTCCCTCCAGTACCTGAGGTAGGCAATCGCGACCGGTGATCTGGGCGAAACGCTCGCGATCGAGCGTGTCGAGGCTGATGTTGAGCCGGTCGATACCTGACGACTTCAATGCCTCGGCGTGCTGTGAAAGGCGTGTGGCATTGGTGCTGAGCGACAGGTCCTCGATACCCGGTATCGCCTTCAATCGCGCAACCAATTGGTGAAGGTTCTTCCGTACCAGCGGTTCACCACCGGTGATTCGCACCTTGCGCAGGCCGAGTCCTGCCATGATCGAAATCAGGCGTTCGGTCTCATCGAAGCGCAGCCAGTTCGGCGGCTCCTCGAAGCCCTTGAAGCCCTTGGGGATACAGTAGTTGCAGCGGAG
>JASFVZ010000060.1:0-8348 GCA_050049565.1 Chromatiaceae bacterium
GGATGAGGGGCGGCCACGTACCCCCGCTCTTTGGGGTGATCGGGACGGGCATTCGCGCGCCGCTGCTTTCTACCGCAATGGCGTTCTTGCTGCGTATATCCAGACCCATATGCCGTATGGAAAGGAAAACTCCCTGAGCGCGCAACAAGCATTGAATATTGCTTCTTACATCAATGCCCCGGATAAGCCACGACCAGACGGTTTAGCCGATGACTTTTACTGCTTCGATGACCCAGACGGTATCCCTGCTGAGCTTCGTAAGCCTGCAGATTGGCTGGTGGGTTGCACACATCCGGAGGAACGTGAACATTTTGAGTCACAGGGTATCGACTACGAAGACATGGTCCGCAATGGACCCTGGTCAGCTTTGACCGCATGGCGTAATGCAAAAATTGATGAACTTCAGGCCGATTGATCACTGACTGCCTGCCATCACGATAGCGCCCGCTCCATCGATGAGGAGCGGGCGAGTGCAAGTCGAGGCTTAAAACCACGTCTGATTAAAGTACGCCGGTGCCATAATGGCAAAGGCGAAGAATAACAGGGCTGCCTTGGCTATTTACCAGTTCATCGAATCGAGTGTTCGGAACGGAAAAGCTGAAACTGGGCTTTCCGTGCCCCCATTGCGGGGTGGCTGTTGCCCCCAACGGGCAACCCAGCGTGACGATACAAAGCTGATCGCTGGTCACCCGTTACAAGCGAATTTCTCGACCCGATTCGCTGCGTTTGAGAACTCTCACCGAACCAGCAAGAACCAAAGGCAATATGGCACAAGACGTGCCGCAATCGAAAAGCAACTGGTTCGGCTCGAATGACAGCAGCGCAGTGCGTTCGCAAACCGAGTCCAGTTCCCGAGGGGGCAGATTTGAGCATAAGCCCCAGGCTTGGATGGTGGAGTGATCGACCGCCATTGGGGCGACTCGCTAGTCTGTAAGAATGAACGACAAGTAACGGGGAATATCCAGCATCGAACTACCTGTCTTCGACGGCGAGGTGCGGCCGAATTAAATAAGAAAATCAATACATTATTTAATAATATAACACGAGGATTCTTTGTATGGATTGGAAGACACTGGCTGTCGTGTTCGGTACGGTTTTTCTGGCCGAGCTCGGCGACAAGACACAGCTCGCAACCGTTCTGTTTGCGTCCGACAAGGAGGTCAGCAAGTGGCTCGTGTTTGTCGGTGCTTCTCTGGCTCTGATCGCGACGTCAGCGATCGGAGTCTTGGGTGGTGGATTGATTGCTCAGCACGTCAGCGAACGCACCCTGAGGGGGGTGGCCGGAATCGGTTTCATCGCAATTGGCATCTGGACGCTGTGGCGTTGATGGGTATTCGGCAACTTGGCACTTGCCGGTATTCTAAACAACTGAGGCCGCCTCGAAAGGCGGCCCAAACTTTCTCGAGAAGCTAATTCGTCCAGAAGCTCAAACTGCATCTAGACTCTGCTGAGGTCTTGCAGCGGCGAGTTCAATTTTCTGCAGGTGATGCTGGTGGTGTCTCGTACATCATCCCGCGCCCATAACCTCGCCCCATACCGGGGCCGTATCCTCGTTGGCGCATTTGCTCCCCATGTTGCGGGCGTTGCTCGGGCGTCATGCCGCGCATCATGCCTCTCCCCATACCTGGGCCGTATCCTCGTTGGCGCATTTGCTCCCAATGCTGCTGGCGCTGCTCAGGCGTCATGCCGCGCATCATGCCTCTCCCCATACCGGGGCCGTATCTTCGTTGCTGCATCTGCTCCCAATGCTGCTGGCGTTGCTCGGGCGTCATGCCGTGCATCATGCCTCGTCCATAACCACACCCCATCCCAGGCCCCGTACCCGGCCCCGTGCAGGGGGGGAAGCCTTGCGCAGCCGTAGCAGTACTTTCCTCTGCCAATATCGAACCCGAACTCAACAGTAAACTGACTACCAAAACGCCATAGGAAGATTTCATGGATAGGCCCTCCCGAGCGAATTCCGGAGAATCGTTGTACTCCTAGGTCACCTGGTCGAGTATGGCTGCAATCTCTAGTTTCACAACGTTTCGCCCGACAAAGACCGGTATCCTGAGAATAGATGACTACGCTAGTCTGAAATCCGAAAAATACGAATTGCCGCCGCAGCACATGGCGCTCGTTCGCCTTTCAAACTCCGTGCGTGTGCAGAGGACAGATCCGAAATGATGGGAAATTGGCTTAAATTGACTCCGGCAATCATCTCACTCGCGCTGATGTTCGCCTCCGGATTGTCATTGGCGCACTCAAGCAAGGAGGCGACCGAGCCGGCCGATGGGGCTGTCATCGACGCGTCACCAAAGGCTATCGCTATGCGGTTCGACGAGCCTATGCGAATCACAAAGATCACGCTGACCGATAGTACTGGCAAGGGTTTCGATCTGGCACGGCACGACGACTTGAAACCCCTGAAGCGGTTTGAAGCCGTTCCAGAGACCTTGTCACCCGGTCGTTACACTGTCGAGTGGCGCGGCCTTGCCAGTGACGGCCACGCCATGTCGGGAAGCTTTTCCTTTCAGGTGAGCGACTGAGCTTGCGGGCGTTGTTGGAGGTTCTTGGTTCCATCGACGAGCTGACGTTTATCTCGATTGTTGTTAAGACACTGGTCTATGGCACAACGCTAGTCGCCGCTGGAAGCGCGCTGGTCATCGTTTCGCTGAAGTCAATCGATAGTGCGACGAAGAAGCGACTGCAATGGTTGGCGGTAGGGTCTGCGGTTCTTGCGGCGCTTTTTTCCGTATCACGCATTCTCGTTCGGGCGAGTTTTCTGGATGGTGGCACCTGGGCCGGGGCAATCGATCCTGTCCTCGTTCAGCTCGTTATCGACAGCCCGCTCGGAACGAGTGTCGCGCTCCGTCTCGCTGGACTTGTTCTTCTGTTGACGCTGGTGTTTCCCGGGCGGATACCTGAGTGGATAGCGGCTGCTGGAGCCGTCGTTGTCTGCACCTCCTTTGCCTTCAGAGGTCACGCACTCGAGGATCCTCGCGTCTTGCTGGGCTTGCTGGTCAGCGTTCACCTTCTGGGCTTGGCCTTCTGGATCGGAGTTTTGTGGCCATTGCATCGGTTGTCGGTGCGCTCGCCGCAAGTGGGCGTTGTTGCGAGCGAATTCGGCGGAAAAGCCGTTTGGGTTGTTGGACTGTTGGCCGTGGCCGGTGTTGTGGCCTTGGTTGTTCTCACCGGCGGAACGCTCGCCACGCTCGAAACGGCCTACGGACAGTTTTTCGCAGTCAAGCTGTTGGTATTCACCTCTGTGCTCGGCTTTGCCGCGTGGAACAAGTTCCGTCTTACGCCAATGCTATTGGCAGGCGATGACCAAGCTGCGAAAGGCCTGAGAGGCGCGATTCGGATAGAGAGTTTTTTGATCGCGGCTGTATTGTTCGTTACAGCGACCTTGACGACCCTTTCGTCTCCCGCATGATCGACCGAGCCAGGTTGCGGGCTTCACTTTTTCGGTGACTGAGCAACCGACGCGCTAACCGCGCGTCTCAGATGATCTGAGCGATGACCAACGGCACCCCGGGCAGACAACCCAAGGGTGCCGTTGCGTGGGGTTTAGCGCAGGACGTCGATGGACGTGATTCGGTAAATCTGATCAGCGCCCAAGACGACTCGGAAGCGCACTTCGTCGTCCGGCTTTAGCTCCGTTATGTCTACGCCGCTCGCCACAGGTAGATCCATGGTCATTTCTGGCCAACTCAGTGATGGGATTGGGCCGTGCGAGAGATTCACCACGTTGTTCTGTGCGTCTACCGAATGGATGATGCCCTGACCTGTGGCTCCTGCATCATTCGATACCCGCATCATGCCCCCTCGCTCCGAAAGGGCATGTTTCATGTGTGTGTTCTGGTGCACGATCTTGTCTGCCAAAGCTACGGGCGCAGCTGCAATGGCAGCAAGAACAGCACAAGCGATTGTCGTGTGTCGCATAGATCACCTCTTAGGTATTGTTACCGCGAATTCTAGTATTTGGGCTGACTCGAAAACTCGACCAGCATCGAGTTCTGAGGTGTTAGGAGAGCCAACAAAGTTCCGATGACCCCAATAAGATCAATGCCTTTGGCGGGGGGTAGCGAATGCTCAAACCGCGGAGAGACCTTGCCTGCTAATTGTTTGCCTATGCCGGAGAGCTTTCCGGCCTGATAGCCTGGCCGGCTGAGGCGGAAACCCCGCCAATTTCCCTAAAAGTTCCGGCACTTTTCGCTGCAACGTGGCTCTAACCGGGAAATAGCCTGCGGTCAGTGCCTATACTCTGTGTATGCCATCGACACCGAACAAACTGCTCGCCACCGTGCTCGCGATGATTCTGGTCTGCGTACCGCTAGGCAATGCCGTAGCGGCCGGCGATGCGTGCGAAGGGACGGGTGTGGCGATGACCCAGATGGACCACGGCCAGCATCTCGAGTCTTCGCAGACGGTTATCAGTGACACGAAAGATTCTGAGGGTTCCAGCGCCTGTCAGTGCTGTGCTGACCACGCTTGTTCTGTGTGTGCGTGCGGCGCCGCTGTTGCGTTGGCCTCTCCCGTGTCCGCTCAGCCCGAATGCTTGCACGCCGTCCTGAATGAAATCTCTGGTGATCGAGAGAGCAGTGATCGCCAGACCCCGCCGTTTAAGCCACCCCGCGGCTGATCTCCTCTAGCTGACTAAACGTCGGACCAGACTGTCCGGCCAGTGCCTCGGCTTTTGCCCTGGCCTTCGAGCCCATAGAGGACGACACGATCATGTTGAAGTTTTTTCGCCTCCAGCTGCGGGAGTCCTGCTGTCGCGCCGTGACTTCGCTCATCGGCCGGAAAAAGCAGATTGGGACATTTGTTTTGGTATCGACCGTGCTCATCGCATTGTCGGCATGTGAACGCGATCAACCGGACCCGAAGGCACGCTGGACCGACACGGCAGCGCCGGCGAACGCTCCAGCACCGGCCCGCTGGTACACATCTGAGCAAGTGGCGTCCGGTGCCCTTTCGTATGCGCAGAACTGCGCGAGTTGTCACAAGCCAAACGCTGAAGGCACGGCCGATTGGATGAAGCGTGACGCGAACGGCAATTTGCCGCCACCGCCGTTAAACGGCACTGCTCACACGTGGCATCACCCTTTGAGCATCCTGCGTACCGTTGTCAGTCGTGGAGGGGCACCCGTCGGGGGCAACATGCCCGCGTTTGGCGACAAGCTGTCGCCGCAAGAGATCGACGCAAATCTGGCCTGGGTGCAGTCGCACTGGTCCGACAGGATCTATGCACTCTGGCACGAACGTGATGTGGCAGTGCGCGAAGGGATGCAGGCGAAACGATAGTGATCTACGAGCGCGAAGTGCGTGACTTAGGAGAAATCATGATGGAAGAAAAGAAAGAGCAGTCCCCGCAAACCAAGGCGACCAAGCGGTGGTGGATCTGGAGCAGCGTCCTGGCAACGGTGCTGGCATTCGTAGTCGTCGT
This sequence comes from Chromatiaceae bacterium, assembly GCA_050049565.1. Taxonomy (GTDB): domain Bacteria; phylum Pseudomonadota; class Gammaproteobacteria; order Chromatiales; family Chromatiaceae; genus Thiosocius. Next base: position 5,429 of record JASFVZ010000060.1, read on the forward strand.
GGCGGTCCAGAAGACCATGGCCGCCGATATTGTGGTCTACAAGAGCCCGACCTGTGGCTGTTGCGGGAAGTGGGTCGAGCACATGGAGCAAGCAGGTTTCAGCGTCGACGTGGAAAACATGAACGATGTTGCTCCGGTGAAACGCGAGCTGGGTGTTCCAGCGCGCATGCAGTCCTGTCACACGGCCAAGGTTGGCGACTATTTCGTTGAAGGCCACGTGCCCGCGGATCTGGTCAAGCGGCTGTTGGCCGACAAGCCCGACATCAAGGGTCTGACTGTCCCTGGCATGCCGATGGGGTCGCCGGGTATGGAAGGGCCCCGCAAGGATCCTTATGACGTGATCGCGGTCGAGAAAGACGGAGGTTACAGGGTGTATGCCCGTCGTTGATGCAACAGCACGAGAAAGGAATCTGTGTCGAACACTGCAATGACCTCTGAAGGAAACCGAGTCGGGGGTGAGCCATGAAGCCTTTTGTCGTGGGCATGTCGTCGAATATCGGCCGTAACCACGTGGACCCCGTCTGCGGTATGACGGTGTCCGGTGACACGCCCTTGCATGCCGATTATGCGCAGAAGACGTATTTCTTCTGCAGCGAGCATTGTCTACACAAGTTCACGGAACGGCCGGAAGCCTACTTGGGCGAGGCGTTCAGTGTCGATGCGCCGCATCATGTTTCCGCAGAGCCGGCATCCACCGAACATTGTTCGGCATGCGCTGGAACCGCTGCGGTTGAGCACCTGTACACGTGCCCGATGCATCCTGAAGTCCGTCAAGGCCGACCAGGCAGCTGTCCGAAGTGCGGTATGGCCTTGGAACCTGAGTCGCCGGTCCTGGCGGCAAGCGGTACGCAATTCACCTGTCCGATGCATCCCGAAGTGGTTCAGGACAGCCCGGGCGATTGCCCGATCTGCGGCATGGCACTTGAGCCGTGCGAGTTGGTGAGCGAGGAGGAGAACCCCGAACTCATCGACATGTCCCGTCGCTTCTGGGTGAGTAGCACACTTGCCCTGCCGGTGTTTGTTCTTGCCATGGTTGCTGATCTGGCACCGCAGTGGTTGCCGAACTGGCTTGCCATGCGAACCGTCCAATGGGTTGAGTTCCTGCTTGCTACACCGGTGGTGCTGTGGGGTGGCTGGCCATTCTTCGTACGTGGTTGGCAGTCCGTGCGGACATGGAATCTCAACATGTTCACGCTGATCGGCTTGGGTGTCAGCGTCGCCTGGCTTTACAGCGTCGTCGCGCTGCTGCTACCCGACCTGTTTCCGCCAACGATGCGACGTCCGGATGGAACGGTCGCCGTCTATTTCGAGGCCGCAGCGGTCATTACCGCTCTCGTCCTGCTCGGCCAGGTACTGGAGTTGCGTGCGCGGAGCCGTACCGGTTCAGCCATCCGGTCGCTACTCGGTCTCGCCCCGAAGACGGCCCGCATCGTGCGTCCTGACGGCAGCGAGGACGATATCCCGCTTGATCAGGTTGTTCCCGGCGACCGTCTGCGCATACGGCCGGGTGAAAAGGTGCCGGTAGACGGGGTAGTGATCGAGGGAGAAAGTGCGGTCGACGAGTCGATGATCACTGGGGAGCCGATACCCGTCGAAAAGCGTGACGGGGATCGCCTGATCGGCGCCACGGTGAATGGTACCGGATCCCTGATCATGCAAGCTGAAAAGGTCGGTAGCGACACGCTGCTTGCACAGATTGTCAAGATGGTCGGCGAGGCGCAACGCTCACGGGCGCCCATCCAGCGGCTGGCCGATATCGTTGCCGGCTATTTCGTGCCGGCGGTCCTGGTTATCGCCTTGTTGGCGTTTGTCGTCTGGCTGATTTACGGGCCCGAACCACGGCTGGCGCATGCGATCGTCAGCGCGGTAGCGGTGCTCATCATCGCGTGCCCCTGTGCACTGGGTCTGGCAACACCCATGTCGATCATGGTCGGCACCGGAAGAGGCGCCAGTCTGGGCGTGTTGATCAAGAATGCGGAGGCCCTGGAGGTCATGGAGAAGGTCGACACGCTGGTGGTCGACAAGACCGGCACCTTGACCGAGGGAAAACCGCAGCTGATCGGCGTCGAGGCCGCCAAAGGGTTCCCCAAGGACGGGCTGCTGCGTCTCGCCGCGAGCCTGGAGCGTGCCAGTGAACACCCGCTGGCCCAAGCCGTGGTGCGTGGCGCGAAGGAAAAAGGTGTCGCCTTGGCCTCTGTCGACAGCTTCGAATCGATCACCGGGCAAGGGGTGAAAGGCACGGTCGATGGGAAGGCCGTGGCGTTGGGAAGTGCAAAGCTGTTGCGGGCGTCGTCGCTCGATGCGGGGGAGCTGGCATCGGTAGCGGACTCGGGTCGCGGGCAGGGCCAGACCGTGATGTTCGTCGTAGTGGACCGGTATGTCGCAGGGTTGATCGCTGTGGCCGATCCCATAAAGGCTACCTCCCACAATGCTATAACGGCACTGCACGACGACGGCATCCAGGTCGTCATGCTGACCGGTGATAACCGTACGACGGCCGAAGCGGTGGCAGACCAGCTCGGCATCGATCGGGTCGAGGCGGAGGTGCTTCCGGACCAGAAGGCTGAGGTCGTCCGCCAGTTGCAGGCCGAAGGGCGCACGGTCGCGATGGCGGGAGATGGGATCAATGACGCGCCGGCCCTGGCACAGGCACACGTCGGTATCGCCATGGGTACCGGTACAGATGTGGCGATGGAAAGCGCCGGCGTGACGCTGGTCAAAGGGGACCTGCGAGGTATCGTGCGTGCCCGGCGCCTGAGTCGCGCGACCATGCGCAATATTCGCCAAAATCTGTTCTTTGCCTTTGTCTACAACTCCTTCGGTGTGCCAGTCGCAGCCGGGGTGTTGTATCCATTTTTCGGTTTACTGCTGTCGCCAATGTTTGCCGCGGCCGCAATGAGCTTCAGTTCGGTGTCGGTTA
>JASFVZ010000355.1:0-3596 GCA_050049565.1 Chromatiaceae bacterium
ACGGGAAGCTGCCACCGGTCGGTGATACCGTGGACCTTGAGGCCGCTAACTGGGTTAACACGATTGGCGCTTCCGAACTGGCGACGGTCTGGACCGATCCCGACTTCGACGCGAACTCGCCCGCCTTCTATTACGCCCGTGTACTCGAGATCCCAACCCCGCGCTGGATCGCCTATGACGCCCTCCGGTTCGGCGTAGAGATCCCGAAGGATGCCGTGACCAAGGGCCAGGAGCGCGCCTACACTTCGCCAATCTGGTACACGCCGAGTAGCTGAAAGTGAAGGTCGGGTACTGATGGACGGAGCGAGATGGCTGCGTGAGCCCCTGGTCCATTTCGTCTTGATCGGTGCCGGGCTGTTTCTGCTCTATGAACTGACCGCAGAGCCGACAGACGCGGCGACCGACCAGATCGTCGTCGCCACCGCTACCGTCGAGCAACTGTCATCGCAGTTCGGGCGCACCTGGTTACGGCCACCGACTGCTGAAGAGCTCGACGCCCTGGTCGCAAATCACATCCGCGACGAGGTCTATTACCGCGAGGCGCTGAGCCTAGGCCTGGACCAGGACGACGTGCTGATCCGTCGGCGCCTGCGCCAGAAGCTCGAGTTCATTCTTGAAGACTTGTCGATCGAGCAGACCCCGAGCGACGAGGTCCTTGCCAGCTACCTGGTCGACAACGCTGAACGGTTCCGAATCGATCCGCGCATGAACTTCACGCAGATATACCTGAACGCTGACGGTCGCGGTGACCTGAACGAGGACGCCGTCCGATTGCTCGACGCCCTGCGTGCCGGGCAGGCGTCGGAGTCGGCTGGCGACCGGACGATGCTGCCCGCGGAATTCACGGACGCGGCGCCTTACGAGATTGCGCGTTGGTTCGGCCAGGACTTCGCCGATGTCCTGTTCGAGCTGGAGCCGGGCCCATGGCAGGGACCGCTGCGCTCCGGTCTCGGTGTCCATCTGGTCAGGATCGATTCGCTCGAACCGGGCCGGGCGAAGACGCTGGACGAAGCGCGTGCAGAGCTGGAACGCGATTACCTGGCCGAGCGTCGCACCGAACTCGAGGAGATCGCCTACCAACGGCTGCTGTCGCGCTACAAGGTCGTCATCGAGCAACCCGCTGCTGATGATCGGGTTGAGAAGGGGCAGCCTGCCAATGATCGACAGGCTCAGGCACCGGCGGGCGCTGTCGCCAGCGGGCGTTGATGCGTGTTGTGAATAGCAAACGGCAGTGCGGTCCGATAAGGATCACCGCGATCGGCTGGTCCGCGGTCGTGATGCTTTGCGGCCTGTTGCTGATCGCCCCGTTGCAGGCTCACGAGTCTCAGCCGGGCCTGCTCGAGATCACGCAGCTGGCCAGCGACCGCTACGCGATCAGCTGGCGGGCACCAATCTACTACGGCAAGCCGCACCCGGCGGAACTGGCGCTGCCGAACCATTGGCAAGCAATGGCCGAGCCGACCGTGCGCCGGCTGGACGACTCATTCCTGCATCGGCAGATCGTCTCGGTCCCGATCGAGACCTTCAACGGCAGCCTCATCCGCTTCCCGGGCCTCGAGGCGACGATCACCGACGTCTTCGTGCGCCTGCTGAGGCTCGACGGCAGCGAGGTCAATCTTGTCGTTCGACCGACGTCGCCGGAGGTCGAGTTGCACGGCGAACGGCCGTGGCACGTCGCCTCGCGCGAGTTCGTGTTACTCGGATTCGAGCACATCCTGCTCGGTATCGATCACCTGCTGTTCGTGCTGGGCCTGCTGATCATCGTGCGTGGCATACCGATGCTCGTGAAGACGATCACGGCGTTCACGGTGGCGCACAGCATCACGCTGGCCGTGGCCGTGCTTGGACTGGCGACGCTGCCGCGTCCACCCGTCGAGGCGGCGATCGCATTGTCTATTCTTTTCCTCGGGCCCGAGATCGTGCGCGTCTGGCGCGGCCAGACCAGCCTCACGATCCGCCAACCGTGGGTCGTCGCGTTTGGCTTCGGCCTGCTGCACGGCTTCGGTTTCGCCAGTGGCCTTTCGACGGTCGGCATGCCGGCTGCCGAGGTGCCACTGGCCTTGCTGATGTTCAACGTCGGCGTCGAACTGGGACAGTTGGTATTTGTCTTTCTGGCGTTGCTGACATTCGCAGCGCTGAAGACGGTGTTCGCGGCTCTACCGCGCTGGGTGTCTTACCTGCCGGGTTACGTTGTCGGGTCCTTCGGCGCCTTCTGGACGTTGCAGCGAACCATAGCGATGCTGTAGGCATCATGAGCAGCGGCCAGAGAAGAGCCATGTTGACGTCGGTCCCAACAGTACGAGCGACCCTATGGCTGGCGGCCCTGCTGACTGCAACGGTCTTGGGCGAGGCTGCACAGGCCTGCCAGATCTGCATCCCGAAGCCCACACAGACGCTGGCCGACAGGCTCCTGCTTAGTGATGCCGTCGTGCTGGCGCGTGAAGATCCCGAGCGGCCTTTTCACTTTGCTACTGTCGAGGTCCTGCACGGTGACCCTAACCAGATCCCGATTGATGCCTTCCTGAACAGCCAGGCGCGGCGGCGTCTGGCCATGGATCCCGATGCGGCCATGCTGATCGGACGCGATGGGAAGACCGGTAAGTGGCAGACCCTGGGCATCGCCGGTGGTGAGTTTGAAAAGGTAACCCGCCAGGTGCTGTCATTCTCTGGGGACTGGCAGCCAGGTGAGACCAATAACGCCGCGCGCCTTCGCGAGTTCGCGCAGTGGCTCGGGCACGAGGACCAACGCCTGCACGAACTGGCCTACCTTGAGGTTGGGCGAGCACCCTATGCAACCATCCGCAGCATCAGTGCCGACATTCCGCTCGAACAGGTCCGGGGCATGCTCGATGACCCGCAGTACCTGGAGTGGCGCAGTCTCGCGATCCTGCTGCTCGGTCAGTCGACCATCGACGCGGACCAAGCTCGCGTACAGCGCACGATGCTGAACAAGCAGCGCTTGTCGGGTACGTTGAACCTCGACGCCTGGGCTACAGCCTATGTCGCGATCACCGGCAGGGAAGGTGTCGAGCAACTGTCCGACTGGTACCTCAATGACAAGCGCCGGTCGCGCGGCGAATTGAAGGCGATCCTGCGCGCACTGTCGGTGCTTGGCGCCGGTGATCCTGACCTCCGCGAGCCGATAACGACGGCCTACCGCGTCCTGCTCGCGGTCCATCCGCGGCTCGCACCCGAGGTCGCGCGCGACCTGATCAGCTGGGCGCAATGGGATCTGGCCACTCCGATGCGGGCAATACGGCCACAAATCGCCGAGGCGGATCCCCTCGGGGCGTACGCGATCGACCAGTATCTGCTGCGTGCGGATGTCTACCGCGAAACGACGGGTGACTAGCCCCCGGCCCGCTGTCATCGGTAATGCAGGCCTCATGGGCGTCCGCTTTGACCACGGAAGAGGCGTGGTCGCCGGTTTATATCAGCAACTGCGTTGGCCATTTCTCAGACCCGCCGGCTGCTTACGCGAACGACCGCTCCGGTCCCGAAAGCCGACGCGTGACAGCCGGCGCCTAATGGCAGGTCCTGGCGCAGAACCAAAAAAGAGGTGGGTTATCGACGGCGTCCGCTTTCGAGACAGTAGA